>NZ_DDNS01000010.1:0-37037 GCF_002341255.1 Psychrobacter sp. UBA2514 | reverse complement strand
TCGTCTGCCTTGTACCACTTTTAATATTGATTGACTATACAAAAGTTGTAAAAATAAGACAATATTCTTTTGATGTTGTAATCAAAATGATTGCTAGCCTTCTAAAAAATAGTTACACTCCATTGACAATCTATTACATTAATGACAAGGATGTCGCTATGCCCCGTAATACCGCTCGCTCCATAGTTGGTCATACTACTCTCAAAAATTTTAACAAAAGCATGCTTGCCATCAGCCTATCTATCGCTGGTATTTATCACGCAAATGCTTATGACAGTGTCACCTTTTTTGGCGACAGTTTAACGGATGGCGGATATTTTAGCCCCCTCACTCAAGGTGCGTTTGGGCTTGAGGAGTCAGGTCAATTTACTACTAACCCTGATAATACATGGGCAACGTCATTCGCTGAACAACTAGGTACTACTGCTGTCGCCAATACTTATGATGGTAGTCAGACAGGTAATAATTATGCAATTGGTGGTGCAAGAGCAGGCGTAGATGTCACTGCTTTTGGTATTCCGGTGGCCTCTGCCAATAGCCAAGTTAATAATTATATTGATAATAATCAAGTAGATCCCAATGGACTTTATGTCGTGTGGGCAGGTGCAAATGATTTGCTTGCGGCGGCTGAAGATCCTGCTAATGCCCAAGCTACGATACTTGGCGCAGTAGCGAGCCAGGCCGAAACGATTAATACACTAAAAGACAATGGCGCAAACTACATTTTAGTACCTAATATTCCTGATATCGGTCTGACGCCTAGAGCTATTGATCAAGGGCCTGTGGCACAAGCGCAAAGTACTGGCGCTACTAGTCTATATAATCAATTTATGCTTAGTGGCGTAGCAGCTACTGGTGCGAACATCATACCGCTAGACACTTTTAGCTTATTACAACAAATCGCTAGTAATCCTACGGCTTATGGATTTACTAATATGACCACGCCAGCCTGTACTGAAGACTTGGTTACTGATAGCTCACTATTTTGCGGGTCAAGCAACCTAGAAACACCTGATGCCAACGAAACCTACTTTTTCGCTGATGGCATTCACCCGACCGGTCAGGCGCATCAAATGATTGCTGACTATGCAAATGCTGTTGTCACTGCCCCCAGCCTAATCGGTGTGCTGCCACATATTGCAACGACAACCGGACTTGCAACCAATGAGCGCTTACAGTCACACGTCAACCAAATCCAAAGCAGTGAGCAAAAACCTGCCCGTACACTATGGGCTGTCGGTGAAGTCGCCAATCAAGACATTGCAGGGTTTGATGGTGATAATAATACCCAAGTATTACTTGGTGTAGATTTTGCTCATCCTAATTCAGCCAATGCCGTGACAGGCTTATACGGTAACATCACCCAAAAAGACTTTGAAAACTCAGATGTCGGCACAGGTTTAAGTGATATTGATCTGGGAGAAGTTGGTTTTGGTGTCTATCATAGCAACAAGTTTGGCGGCTTACAGATAAATGGTGCTGCAGGATTTGGCAACATGGATGTCGATGTCACACGTGCTGTCACACTTGGTAGCAACCAACAACAGTTCAAGTCAAATGCTGATGGTAAACGTTATTATGCCAACCTGCAGGCAGGCTACCCATTGCAGGTAAGTAATATTGCCGTCACACCTTATATCGGTGCAACAGCGAGCCGCGTAAAAATTGACGGACTCAAAGAAAAAGAGATGTCTGGCGTTGCCATGCAGTTCGATGAGCAGAAGTACTCTACGACATACGGCAAGATTGGTCTCAAAGCCAATCATACCTTGATGGAGAACCTCAACTTATTTGGTGATATTCATTATCAAAAGCAGCTGAGTGACAATCGCGAAGCGGTAACGGCAAGTTTGAATACGCTATCTAATATTAGTTTTGAGACACCTATGGTCGAAACTGATGATGATAACGTTGCCATGACACTTGGAGTGTCTAGAAGCTTTGGTCTATTAAACGCTAATGCTGGTGTCACACATTCACAAGGTGATGACGATGACTCAACCAGCCTATTTATTGGACTTAATGGCGCATTCTAAATAACTATTTAATCTAGCATAACGGTATAGGTGATGATTTCTCGCCTATACCACTATAAACTCAAAAACCGCCATAATCTACGATGACTTTTGCTGTATAGCTGTTGTGTCGCAAAACCTCTCAATGACAAAAGCTAGTATCACAAATTCTCTAGAAATCTACTTTACCGCGTAAAGCTTTGGTTTTGCCGCGCTGGGTTTTTTGATCCACCCGTTTGCGTTTGGCATTCCGACTTGGTTTGGTGGGCCGTCTGGTTTTATTGACATGCGTGGCTTTATTGATAAAGCTTTGCAGCCGTTCAAGCGCATCGATTTTATTGCGCTCTTGCGTACGAAACTGCTGTGCTTTAATGATAAGTACGCCCTCTTTGGTGATACGGCTGTCTTTACTGTCTAGCAATCGCTGTTTGTATTCATCGCTTAGGCTTGAGGTGTGAATATTAAAACGTAGATGGATGGCAGAGGAGACTTTATTGACATTCTGCCCGCCTGCGCCTTGTGCGCGTATGGCACTAATCTCTACCTCATTATCATTGAGGCTAATATGGTTATTGATAAAAATCATAATGTGCTTTTATATACAAATAGATATGGCTCATAATAAAGCATTATAGCTTTGCCTGCTACTTTGCTAATAACCGCTGCTTCTCCAAAAGTTGACGACTGCGCGCAATCACTGGCGCATCGACCATCTCACCATCTATTTTAAACACCGCTTGCCCGCTTTTTTCATACTCTTCTATCACCCGTGTTGCAAACGCAAGCGCTTTGTCTATCGGCTGCAAGGCTTGCTGCACAGTGGCAACTTGTTTAGGATGAATGCATAACATCCCTGCCATACCCATTTTTGACCACAAGTTTACTCGATTACTTAACCCTGACTCATCTTTAAAATCAGGATAAATGGTATCGATTGGCGGCGATAGCTGATGTACTTTTGAGGTCAAAATAAGCTGATAGCGAATCTGATTGGCAACTATCTCGGCTGATGGCGTCCCTACTTGTACTTGTAGATCATTACACAGATCCAAAAACCCATAGCTAAAAGCGGCCAAGCCTACTGCTTTTGCCATGCTATCGATTTGGTATAGCCCGATGGCACTCTCTATCAAAGCGATTACAGGTAAACCTGTCAGCTGATGTATGCTGTCGATATCTTCGGCGCGCTCGGCCTTAGCCAATAACACACCAGCCAAGTTAGGCATTTGCTGACAAAGCACGATGTCTTTGAAAAACTCTTCACTACCCGCTTGATTGATACGCAGCCAAATGGGCCGATAAGTTTGCTTTGCATTTTGCTCATCGTAGTAGTTTTTTAACGCCTCTCGAGCCGCCGCTTTGTTTTGTTTGGCAACGGCATCTTCTAAATCCACAATCACGGCATCTGCGCCACTAGCAAAGGCTTTTTCTATCCTATCGATGCGAGTCGCTGGCACAAATAGCCATGTTTTATTTTGAGAAATAGTATTTATTTTATGATTGGTCAATGAGTCCATATTTGACTCCTTTTGGTTATTTAAATTAATTATGCCACGGTATAGCCCATTTTTACTTCGCACTAATAGTCTATTCAATGACAAGGTAGGAAGAGTAGCTATGCAATTCATTAAAAATGAAAACAAAAAAACCGCATGAAAATTTATCTCATGCAGTTTTAAACAATTACTTTCTTATCTAACCTATGTCTTATAGATTAGCTAATTAAGCCAGCATACCACCGTCGACAACGATAGTCGCGCCTGTGGTATAGCTTGACGCGTCCGACACCAGATACAATACAGTACCAGCCATTTCATCAGGTTCCGCCACACGCCCTAGCGGGATCGAATGTAGTGCCATTTTTAAGACTTTATCATTCGTCGTTAGCGCCGAGGCAAACTTGGTATCCGTCAGGCCTGGTAATAACGCATTCACACGGATATTAAGTGGACCACATTCTTTGGCAAAGGCCTTGGTCATGCTAATAACTGCCGCTTTAGTGATTGAGTAAATGCCTTGCTTATCACCTGCCACCAGTCCATTGACTGACGCGGTATTCAAGATAACACCGCCGCCTTGCTCTTTCATCATTTTGCCAGCGGCCGTTGACATAAAGAAGTAACCACGAATGTTGACCTCCACCGTTTTATCAAAAGCGGCTAAGTCTGTGTCTAAGATATGGCCATAATACGGGTTGGCTGCAGCGTTATTGACCAAGATATCAATTTGACCAAACTCACTTTTAATATGCTCAAAAACCGCATCAATCTGCTCCATATCTCCCACATGACAGGCAAAGGCACTGGCTTTATGACCGTCAGCTTTTATGCTATCTGCGACCGCTTGGCAAGCATCGATTTTGCGGCTAGAGACAATCACGTGTGCCCCTCTTGAGGCCAGCAGACGGGCAATAGACTCTCCAATACCGCGACTGGCACCTGTCACTAGGGCAATTTTACCGGTTAAATCAAATAAATCCTTCATTACTATTCCTTATATTTTAAATATTCTAGACATTTTTCGCACAAATTATGCCAACATGCCGCCATCCAAGGTAAAGGCATGGCCATTCATAAAGCTGCTCTCGTCGCTAGCTAACCATGCAATCGCGGCAGACACCTCGTCCACCTCACCCAAACGGCGCAGCGGACTGGCCTTGACGGTTGCTTGCTGTGCGCGTTCATTCATGGTTGCCATGGTATTGCGTACCATTGGCGTATCAATAAAGCTTGGACAGACTGCATTAAAACGGATATTGGCGCGGGCGTACTCGTGGGCTGCCGACTTGGTCAGACCCATCACGCCATGTTTGGCGGCACTGTAAGCCGATAACATGGGCGCAGAACGCAGACCAGCGATAGACGCCACATTGATCACATGACCACCGCCATTCGGTATCATACAATTGACAGCGGCACGCATGCAGTGCCAGACCCCTTTTAGGTTCACAGCGATATTGCGATCAAAGTCCTCATCACTCAGCTCATGCATGGGCGAAGGCTTGTGGTCGATACCTGCGTTATTGACCACCACATCTAGACCGCCTAGCGTCTCTACCGCAAAGTCAAACAACGCACGCACTTCATCACCACTGGTCACGTCTACTTTTTTGAAAACGATACTGTTGCCAGCATCTCGGCCTTGCTGGGCAACAGACTCACCCATCTCTTCTGCCATATCACCGATCACGACCTTAGCGCCGCGACTGGCCAGTAGCAGCGCGCTTGCCGCACCAATGCCTGATGCGCCGCCTGTGATCAAAATACGCTTACCCGTTACATCTGATGCAATTCCGTTTGTATTCAGTGTCATGAGTTATTCCTCTACTTTAAGTACCAGTTTGCCGAAGTTTTCACCGTTAAAGAGCATCATGAGCGTATCAGGGAATGTCTCAATCCCCTCAACGATATGATCTTTTACTTTGATGTCGCCTGACTGAATCCAGCCTGCAATCTCTTTCATGGCGATTGGATATTCTTTGATATTATCAAACACCACAATGCCTTCCATACGGGCGCGGTTGACCAGTAGTGATAAATAATTTGATGGGCCTTTGACGGCTTCCGTGTTATTGTATTGACTGATCGCACCACAGATGACGATACGCGCATGTAGGTTTATTTGAGTAAGTACGTCGTTTAAAATGTCACCGCCAACGTTATCAAAATAGACATCGACGCCATTTGGACAAGTTTGCTTCAAGGCTTTTTTGACGTTTTCGTTTTTATAATCGATCGTTGCATCAAACCCAAGCTCATCAACTAAGAATTTGCATTTCTCGCTACCGCCTGCAATACCAACGACGCGGCAGCCTTTGATTTTGGCAATCTGACCGACCAAACTACCAACGGCACCCGCAGCACCTGATACCACAACGGTCTCGCCTGCTTTTGGTTGACCTGTTTTGAGCAAACCAAAATACCCCGTCATGCCCGGCATCCCAAGTACGCCTAGATAATAAGGTAGCGGTGCAAGATTTGGATCAACTTTGTGCAAGCCTGTGCCATCACTGACCGCATATGACTGCACGCCATCGTGACCTGCGACATAATCCCCAACGGCAAATTTCTCATGTTTACTTTCAATCACCTCGCCCACCGTACCGGCACGCATGACGTCCCCAATCTGGACAGGTTTAATATATGATTTGGCATCATTTAGCCAGCCGCGCATTGCAGGATCGATAGAGATATAATCAATTTTAATCAGTAGCTGACCCTCACTGATGCTCGGCCGCTCTGTCTCGGTATACTCCCAAGTCTCAGCGCTTGGTGCGCCAACTGGTCTTGTTTTTAGTCGCCATTGTTTATTTATGGTTGTCATTGCTCTTTCCTTAGAGTCGTCCTTAGAACCAGTCTGCCTGCATGTCAGTGCAAACAGCGTTGTCATTGTTTAAAATGGCTATATCACGATCGATTAATGGTAGCTCCCAATCGATAAAGTATTTCGCCGCTTGTATCTTGCCTTTATAAAAGTTTTGTTGCTCAATATCTTGCGTCGTGCTTAATAGCTGCTCAGCTTTACTGGCTTGGCGAATCCAAATCCAGCTAAGCACGATCGAAGCAAAAATATTCATTAGCGCTTGGGCATTACCAGTAAGCGTAATGGCTTCTTCTGTCTGCAACACTTTGCTTAGATGCACCAGTACTTCGTGCAGCTGACCCATGTAAGGCGTTAATTTACCCGCCAGTACCGCAGTCTCAGGCGTGGTGATATTTTCTAGATCTTGCGTGATTTCACGCTTTAGAATCTGAATGCCAAGACCACCTTTTTGCCATAACTTACGAAATGACAAATCCAATGCCTGTACGCCATTTGTCCCTTCATGGATAGGATTGAGACGATTGTCACGCCAAAACTGCTCAGCATGATATTCACGCGTATAACCAGCGCCGCCTAGTACTTGAATACCCAAATCATTGGCTTTTGGCCCATATTCAGACGGCCATGCTTTTAGTACGGGCGTAAGGAGGTCTAACAATTCGGTTAGCTCGTTTTTTAGGGTGTCGTCTTCGCAAGTATTGATACGGTCAATTAGGTTTGAGCCGTATAAGCACAAGGAGATACCACCTTCAGAATAGGCTTTTTGTGCCAGTAGCATACGCTTTACGTCACCATGCTGGATGATAGCAGTCGCATCATCTTCAGGTTTATTGTTCGGTGCAATGCGCCCCTGCGTACGATCTTTGGCGTAATCGAGCGAATACTGATAACCGCGATAGCCAATCATCGCCGCGCCAAACCCAACCGCAATACGTGCCTCGTTCATCATCTTGAACATATAACGCAGGCCAAAATGCTCATCACCGATCAGGTAGCCGTGACAATCGCCCGCGTCACCAAAGCTCAATGCCGTCGAGGTTGCCCCTCGATAGCCAAGTTTGTGAATCAGTCCTGTCAGATGCACGTCATTGCGCTCGCCAACAGACATATCATCGTTCAAACGGTACTTTGGCACCGCAAATAAAGAGATGCCTTTTACCCCACTAGGGCCACCGGGAATCTTGGCCAATACTAAATGCACGATATTGTCAGACAGTTCATGGTCCCCTGCTGAGATATAAATCTTGCTGCCCTTGACACGGTACGAGCCGTCGTCTTGTTTGACCGCGGTGGTCTTGATGTCAGCAAGTGACGAGCCCGCGTGCGGCTCTGTCAGCGCCATGGTACCAGTGAACTCGCCTGTTAGCATACGCGGCATAAAGGCGGCTTTGATATCATCACTGGCAAAGTGAGAAATAACATTGATGGCTGCAGTGGTCAAAAATGGATAGGCGGTCGTCGACGGGTTGGCTGCCATAAAATAGCCTGCCACCGCGGTCATGATTGTCTCAGGCAGCTGCATACCACCGTCTTCAAAACTGTAACGACCAGCGATAAAACCTGAGTCACGAAACGCATCAAAAGCGACTTTGACATCGCTTATCATGCTGACTTTTTTGCCATCGAACTGCGGCTCATTCTTGTCTGCCAAGTGATTGTGCGGTAAAAACAAATCCGTCGCGATCTTATTTGCGGTATCTAATACCGCATCAAAGGTCTCGCGGCTGTGCTCTGAGAACTTTGCGTATTCGGTGAGGGTTTGTGTTCCTAGCACATCGTACAGCTGGAACGGTAACTCAAAGTCGTTGATAAGGGTGTCTGCGGCCATAGTCGTCTCTTTTAGTTTCTCTTGATTACATGTAACGATCGTAAATCAGGCAAATCCGTTTGTATTATCACCCTCTGTCATGACCCTATCTGTGATATTTACCGCATCATTGAGTCAGGCAAAACAAAGGGGGTTAATGCTTATCAATTGATATTAAGCTAATTTAGCGCTTTGCCGTATTGTCATTTATGACATAATTATGGTCAAATGTGACATAAATTTAAGAAAATTTCGTCAAAAAGACGCAATTTTTGACAAGTACACTTAAAGACACGAGAGACTTATGCCCTATTTCAAACCATTTAATGTAATCGTTCTTGGCTTCGATGGTGTGCTTGGGAGCGTGCTCGCTGGTGCCTTAGATTTATTTTCATTTACAGGGGTCAGCTGGCAGCGATTTTCAAATGAAGCGGTAGAGCCACGATTTAAGGTGCAGATCGCAAGCTTAGGCGGCGGTGATATCAGATGTAGCAACCGCTTAATGATGCGAGCGCACTGCGATATCCAAGATGTCACGGAGTGCGACTTGTTGCTGGTGCCCACCATTGGCGACTCTATTGATAAGGTATTGAAGCAAAATAATGAGCTGCTGCCACATTTAGTACGGCTTGCCAATACCAAGGCCGATATAGCGAGCAACTGTAGCGGGGCTTTTTTCTTGGCGGAGGCAGGGTTATTAGATCATAAAGTCGCCACCACCCATTGGGGCTATGCCAATAAATTTAAGGCAGACTTTCCACTGGTGGACTTACAAGAGAACCAGTTTGTCACTCATGCAAGCGATGAGCTGGGTAGTATATTTTGTGCAGCAGGCGGCAGCGCCTTTTATGATTTGGGGCTATTATTAATAGAGCGCTACTGCGGGCGAGAGATCTCTACACAAGTGGCAAAAACTCAGATTATTGATAGCAAACGAGGCAATCAGAATAGCTATACCAACGTGACTTTGCATAAGCCGCATTCCGATCAGTTGGTCAAACAAGTCCAAGAATTTATCGAGCAAAACTTTCGTCAGCCCATACAAGTCAGCAGCCTAGCTGCCATGGCAAATATCACTCCGCGCACTTTGAATAGACGCTTTCAGGCCAGCGTCGCGATGCGACCCGTTGAATATATTCAGGCCGTCAGAATTGAGCAAGCCAAGCGCTTGCTCGAATTGGGAGATGTGAGTATCAAGTCTCTTGCCGATCAAGTCGGCTATGATGATATCTCTTCGTTCACACGCCTGTTCAAACGGGCAACAGAGTTGACGCCTAAGGAATATCAAGATAAGTTTTCACGGCTGGCGATTTAGAGTCTGTTAGTTAGTGGTCATGCATGTTTACATATTCTGCCATAGGCCTTCGACATGGATAGCATCCGCCTTGATGATTGGATAATCGCTAAAGGACAACTGGTAGCCGCCTGATGTATTGGGCGTCAGTTGACACATTGCGCCAAGCGGAAAGCTGTGTTTTTTGCCAATATGACCAAATCGCAAGCCACTATAAATTGGTAATCCAGTCAGCTTATGTAATTGACGAATCACTGTGGCAACATCATAACGCTTGTCATAGCTGTCCTCACCTGAACCAGACAACGCCCCAAACACAATCGCTTGTTGACCTTTAAACACTCCCGCTAAATACAAATCATACAGCATACGCTCAATACGATACGCCTGCTCGCCCACATCCTCTAAAAACACAATACCGCCCTCAATGCGCGGTAAATACTCGCTACCTGCCAGCGCAGAGACCACGCTTAGGTTACCACCCCAAATCGTACCAGTGAGCACTTTGGACTCGCCCGCTGTGAGTATGGTAGGCAATTGCTGACTGGTTAAAGACGCATCTTGTATGGTGATCGTGAGGTTGGGATTGGTTAAGGCCTCAGCGAACTGGCGACAGCTGACCTTATCAGGCACAGTTTTGCCAAACTCGCTATAAAGCATCGGTGCCGCAAGTGAACTCATAGACCCTTTCGCCAATAGCGCACATTGGATCGCAGTCACATCACTGAACCCTGCGAGTATTGTGCCGCGCTCTTTCATAATACGCCCAAGCGTCGTCCAATCAACCATGGGTAATATACGCATCGCACCATAACCACCGCGCACACCCAAAAGCAGTTTTGGCGCTGCTATCGCTCCGGTCGCGAGGTTTTGGAAGTCACTGGCACGCTGCGAGTCCGTACCTGCAAAGCGCAAATATTGACGATTGGTAATATCGGGATTACTTATTTTAAACCCAGCACAGCTCATGCGATCTAATGCCAACTGATTGCGCTCATCACTGCCGCCCACATTGGAGCTGGCAAACAGTCTGGTCTCAATCGTGGGCGTAGTGCAGCTTGTTATTAGAGAGGTTTGCGCTGAGCGCTCATCCAACAATGCAGTCGGCAGATCGTCTTTGGTCAGCTGCGAGCTATTATCTGCCTCAATGAGGCTGGCAGCCAATGTGTGAGGAATACTTTGCGCTGCTAATGCCGCAGCACCTGCGCCAACACCTATTCGGCGCAAAAACTGTCGACGGTTTAGGCCAACATTAAGCTCATCAGCTAGGTTTGACTGTAGGTTTTTATCTTCTATTGATTGCTGGATGGACGGTATTTTTGAACCCATACGTTGTTACTACCTATACATTTTTGTTTTTATGATTTATACATTGTCATCTTTTGCAGTAGCGCACATCACAAATGAAGCCGTCATACTCAAACATTGTAACGCATCTTGCCAGCAGTCAAGTTACCCAAGCCTTTACCTATATTTACTTTTTCGCTACCGAGACATACAACATGGGGCGAGTATGTTTGTTACTGTAGATACAAATTCATCGCACAAAAATAAAGGCAACAATTATGTTTACCAAGAAAAATGATAAAGAAAAAACACTCGTTTCTAATTTGAAATACTTGATTGGAAAAGAAGACAAACTTAAAGAAAAGCTAGAAGACAATAGTTATCTTGAACCTTTTAGCGATGATTTGATGCTATTTATGAGTCTAATCAAAGACTACTATAAAGGTGACTATCGTAAGATTCCTTTTAGAACCATTTCAGCTGGTGTGGTTGGGGCAATATACACAATAAATCCTATTGACCTTATCCCAGACTCTATTCCGTTTATCGGTTATATCGATGACGCACTTGTACTTAAATTTTGTTTAAAACAAGCCAGAAAAGATTTGCAAAAATATAAAGTATGGAAACAAGAACAAGCGGATGCCAAAAGCACATCGGAAAATGACAAACACACGGACAAGATCAGTCATGATAAAAGCAGCACTGATGAAGAAGATGACAATGAAACCAGTACTGATCTCAAAAAGGCTTCGTAACTAGTTATGTCTTAACCGATAATTAGCAGTTTAAAAAAAGCCACAGCCACTCACTTGGTTGTGGCTTTTTTGTTGCTTTAATCAATCTGACGCTGAACGGTTAAACCTCCAAACGTCAGATTTTAATTCGGCACATCGTAGCTCGCTTTTTCTGGATTGAGGCCAAACGAGTACACGAAAGTTGCTACGAGGCTGTTGACGATGATAAACGGTAAGTCAATCACCACATGACCTAAAATATAGCGACCAATCAACCACGAAACAATCAGCATAACGATAAAAAACCCAGCCAAGTACGCCAAAATAGCAGGATGCTTGAGATTATAAGGTTGGTCAGTCTTCGGCTGCTTTTCTAATACATACGTTCTTATCGCCCAACCCGCGGCATAAGAAAACCCACCTAACACAACATAACTAAAAAAATTCATATAGCTTGACTCTACTGATTTAAAGGCTTGTAGCAAGATCGTTTTGGACAAATACAATTGATCATCAACGATATTTATGCTACTTATGAGCAATACTTATCTAACTACTCTCATTCACATTATCGATAATGACGTTGGCATGTGGATTGGCCAATATATCGGTATTGATGTCGTCACACTCTACTCGATAGATGGTGTTAGCACCTCGGTAAATATAAGACAGATACTCACTGTCTAAGAGTGGGTCGATATTGGCATAGGCAGGCTTGACATGCGCCAATACTAGCACTCGATCAGGACGCCCGATCACCGCATCGACATTATCTGGATCAATAGAGAAAAACTGCGGTATATCACTATTTTTAATCACTTCTAACGCTTCAGGCTCATCCCACACACGCTTAGCACTTGCAGGCTCTTTCATCTGCATCACCCAAGCGCCTTCTTGTTGGCTAATCTTTATTTGCGCAGGCTCGTCTTGACTCACTGTATAACAGCCTGCAAACACAGATAAATCGGTTGCCGCGACCTCAGTATCTGCCTGAGCATCACTGCTATCACTACAGCCACTCAAAAGGAGCACTGTGCTGGCCGTAGCACTGAGCATCAGATACGTCAGTCGCTTATAAAAAATACTTGAGCATAAAGACATAATAAAGCTATCCTGCGGTCATGTATGGGAGACTTGCACTGAGCGCGTTGTCATAAGAAAACTATCAAATAGCTATCTACAAATATTTTCTTTGGATACTATTGTGACAAATGTGACAAAGACAGCGCGCTGGTATTGGCTTCTTTAAAAGCATTTTCGCTAAAAAATAGACGTTTTTTAGCGAGCCAAGCTATTTTAACAGAAAACAATCAGGTTACTATTGTGTTATGCGTTGCCATCCCTAGTTTTGTGATTTTGTGCGTCACGACCACCCATATTTACGATAGATTTGTTATACTCACAGCGGCACTAGCATCGTTCAATTAGTATGAGCGCGATGCTCTAATACTACTTTTATGCTTACTATTTATCAGGTTTATACATCTCTATGTCAGACAACCGTAACGCCATGCCACACTCTAATACAAGCAACGCAACTGATCCGTTAGCCGCCAAGAAAAACATAACGGTAGCGTATACTGACGGTGCCTGCAAAGGCAATCCCGGCGCTGGCGGTTGGGGCGCGCACCTTATATTTAGCGATGGTAGCACGCAGGATTTATATGGCGGTGATACGGAAACCACCAATAATCGCATGGAGCTCATGGGTGCGATACAGGCCCTAACACATAGCTCACATGAGCAAAAACTTGAGATTTGGACAGATTCCAGCTACGTCCAAAAAGGCATCACCGAATGGATTGAAGGCTGGAAGAAAAAAGGCTGGAAAACAGCGAGCAAAAAGCCCGTCGCCAATCAAGACCTTTGGCAACAATTGGATAAGCTATGTCAACAGCGTGATGTTGATTGGCACTGGGTTAAGGGTCACGCTGGACATGCCGGTAATGAAAAAGCAGACGAACTGGCAAACTTAGGGGTTACGTCAAACAGTGGTCACTCCTCTATGATAAAAGAATCTGTGGCACAAAAACCTGTGATAAACGAATCAGACGCCCCTAAAAAAAAAGACCGCATAGCGACTGATAAAAAACCTGTCGCCAATGATGATTGGCTAAAGTTCGACCCATTGGGTCTAGATATGGTAGATGACGAGTTTGAGGATGTGTCAGAAGATGAGTTACGAATCAATGACAGTCAACATAGCCATGAAGCACGTATGATGCATAATGATGTCATGGTAGAGACTCCTCACCATCCAGACAACGCACCCAAAATGATGAGTAATAAAGCCATGCCAGAAGCCCAAGTACCCATGAATGATACCGACATGACTAGTGATATCCCACCTATAGATACTGATACACCCAAGTTTGATGGGGATACGAGTCGTGCCAATCCTCATTTCAAACCGCTATTGCCAAAACCGATACATCGTCATGAAGCAAATCGTCAGCTCATCATGGATACAGAGACCACAGGACTGGACGCATTAAAAGGCGACCGTATCATTGAGATCGGTATTGTTGAGATGGTTGGGCGTAAATTTACTGGTGAAAAACTACACGTCTATATCAATCCGCAGCGTGGCATGGATGATGAAGTTATTCGTATTCATGGGATCTCTGAGGCATTTTTGGCGGACAAGCCCACCTTTGATCAAGTTGCCCAGTCATTATACGACTTTATGGATGGTGCTGAGATTATCGCTCACAACGCCACCTTTGATATGAACTTCTTAAACATGGAGTTTGCGAAAGTCGGTCTCAATGACTTTGCTGAGCGCGTACAAGTGACCGATTCACTGGTCATGGCAAAGCAGCAATATCCTGGACAAAAGAACACATTGGATGCCCTCGTACGTCGTCTGGACGTTGGTAAGCAAGACCGTACCTTTCACGGCGCCTTACTGGATTCAGAGATTTTAGCCGAAGTTTACTTGGCGATGACTGGCGGTCAAGTGACGCTTGCCATTGAAGAAGACGCACCCACAGAGGGCGGGCAAACTGCCCATACCAGTTTTGCCAATTTGGCCAATTTATTGCTAGCATCGACGTCAGATGAGACTACCAACCAAAGCTGGTACGCTTCTCTTGCAGAGGACTACCCTGAGCTAAAAGCCAATATGTAGCCGCTACATCAAGCCTGAATTACACCAACATTTGTACAATATAGCCTTGATTATTATCATATAAAACGTTAAAACATCATTAACCAATATTTTTACTACCCCATTGATACCATCGTCATTCTCATCAGTACATTATGGAAAAATACTTATGGACCAGTCTGCGCAAATGAAGTTAACCGCCCCCACGCTTAGTGTTACTGATTTCAACCTACCGTCACTCCACTTATTGCATGATGAGATTATCGCAACGCTCAAAGATACTGAGATTCATCTGAGCGAGTTCAATGACGATAGTAGCCAAGCACCTTTATTGTCAGATTCTATTAGCGTTTTAAAGCAGCTGTCTTGTATTTTTAAACTGATTTCTCTTGTTGGTGCAGAAGTGTTAAACAATGCCATCATTGACGGTCTACAGCGCCTTTATGACAACGGCGACAACAATGACACGGCTCTCATCATGGATTTATCAGAAGCCATTATGACTTTAGATCGCTATGTCGAGTTTGTATTATTGACTGAGTCGGTAGAGCCTACTTTGTTATTGCCAGTGGTTAATAATCTCAATGCGCATGGACAAAAACCACCAATGACGGTCGAGGACTTTTCTACTTTTGGGAGCAGTAGCGTCATCATTGCTAACCCAGAGAAAAACTTTGAACCACTAAGCGCGCTCAATTTGGATACAAAACTCCTGACCTATGCCTATCGTAGCGGTCTTGGCGTTGCCCTACTCAATCAAGATGGCAATATTGACTCAAACGATCAGCAAAAACTCGATGCCATGAGTGCTGCCTGCGCTTTGATCGCATCAAATAGTAACAGCCTATTTTGGCAAGCAGCAGCGACTGCTGTGACAGATATTGCCGCGGTCTTACCGTTGAACGTGAGCCAAAAGCATACGCTGATTTATGTGGAGCAGCAGTTCCAAAGCTACTTACCTGTGATGGATACACGTTTTGCAGACTTAGTTAATTTTGCCTGTCAGCGTGATACTGTTGAGGCGCAGCAATTACGTGAGCAGTACGCAAGTAACTATCTAGAAGGCGATCAGCTTGATGAGATGAAGCGTTTCTTATTTGGTCCCAATCGCGCACTCACCGATACACTAAATGACATTATTCAGTCTCAAATCAATAATATTAAAGAAAATGTCGACAGCTATGCACGCGGCGACTCCATCAATCCTGTTGATATGCAAACTGCCCAGATCATTGAAGAGTTGACTGAACTGAGCTCAGCACTGCGCCTGCTAGGATTGTCCAATGCAGCTGATAGTCTTATCACAGCGGCGGGTGCGGTCAGCCATTGGCAGGCGCCTTCGCCGGATGACTTTGATCACTTATTACTGGCATTGATGCATGCAGAGAATGCTACAATTGCAATGGCAGAGATGCATACCCCAGGGGCGATCTACTTACCACTGAATAATCAGCATATCTCATTGCATCAGCTCAATACATCATACGATACTCTCATACAAGAAAGCCGTACCGCCATTGCAAGTGCCGAGCAAGCAATTAACGACTATTTGGCAGAGCCTGAACGCGACATGCTTAATATTCAGAATATACCGGGAATGATGCGCCAAGTGGCAGGTGCATTGCGCTTTTTACATTTGCCAACACCCGCCAGCATGCTTGGTCAATTAGCCATTTATATCGAAAAACGCATAGAGAGTGGACGACGTATCGAAGACGATACACTGGCTTATATTGCTGATGTGATTATGGCGGTCGATCATCATCTGGATGGTTTTGAGAACCATCGTCCTGTCAGTAAACAAGCGCTTGACGTTGGCCAGCAAAGCTTAAGTCATCTACTTGCTGCTTAGTACTGCTTGCACAGGTTTTATCGTCGCCATTTTGTCATTTTGCGGCGATAAAACTTAATCAGAATACTTCACGTTAAATAAGTCTGTATCTAAATCGATACGGATTTGCTTCAAACTGTTTGGAATCTTTTATGGCCCATGCTTTTATATTGAGTGATGACACTGTTTTATGCCGTCAAATGCCAGATGGTTGGTGGCCATTACAAATCCAACTACCACAGAGTCGTACTGGTTCAGACGAGCAAGCTTATCGGCTCGGTCACGTGACGCTACATGAGAGTCTATCGCCAAATCACTGGCAATCTGATGATAATAATAATATGGATAGCCTTTCATCTGATTTGATCAATGAAAACACTGCCCAAACCTTCACTGCGCCGTCCACCACTGCCATGACTTATGATTACGCAGTCGCTCATAACGTGACGCTGCCTATCATCGCCGAAAGCAGTACTGATACCTTTGTCCCTTATCGACAGCTGATAAATAACATACCTGTTGCCCTATCTGACCAGATCAGTCAAGCGATACAGTTATTAAGGTGGCAAGCAGATACGCAGTTCTGTAGTCGCTGTGCCAGTCCTACCGTACATGCTGACCAAGACGAGCGCGCCATGGTTTGTCCAGTATGCCAGCTGCGCCAGTATCCTCGCGTCCAGCCATGTGTGATTACGGCGATTACCCGCCCAAACCCAGTAACAGATGAAATGCAAATCTTACTCGCGCACCATCACCGTCACGGACAGCAAAAACTGCCGCCCATGTATGGTTTGATCGCTGGGTTTGTCGAGGTCGGTGAAAGCCTAGAGCATGCGGTGGTACGTGAGGTGGCAGAAGAGGTCAATATCAGCGTATCAGATATTCGTTATGTGAGTAGCCAGCCTTGGCCATTTCCCTCCAATTTGATGCTTGGGTTCCGTGCCTCTTATGCCAGTGGCGATATTATTATTCAAGAAGACGAACTGGCGCATGCTGATTTTTTTGATCTCTCTAACCTGCCAAAGATTCCACCAAAGGGCAGTATCGCTCGAGAATTGATCGATCAGATTGCCAAAGAACAAGGCATTTTATTATGAAATTAAATGACACTGACACTGGCAGCTCATTTTAGCGGCTAATGTCAGTGCCTACTGCGTTTCACTTAGACATTATGGACGGTCAGACGCTGATATTGCCATTTGACAAGTCTGGGTATCAATAGCCCTGCAATCACAATCGCCATACCTAATAATTGCAAAGCGGTCACTTGCTGACCGTAAGCAAAGGCCGTGAGCGCAGCAAACACTGGCACAAAATTAAAGAATAATGACGCATTAGCAGCGCCCAACTGCTTGACGCCAGAGATCCACAATAGATAACCGCCAACCGTGCCGAAGACGCCAATAAATATCAAGTCGCCAAAGACACTGCGACTGATGGCTAAGCTTTCTTGCAATGGATGTACCTCTGCACTAAATAACACCATGAGCGATATCACCCCAAGACCTGACAGCATACCGACCAAGGTATAAGGAATCATTGGCATCCAGCGACTGATACCTTGAGTCAGATAAGTATAGAGACTCCAGCACAGCATACCTAAAAAAATCATTTGATCGCCATGGTTAAATTCAAACCCTAGCAGTTTGGCAAATGCGCCATCGGTCAGTACCAGCAGTACGCCAGAGAGACAAACCACCAAACTAAACAGCGCGCCTTTGGTAGGAAACTGGCGCTGCGCTATAGAACCAATCAATGAAGTAACCAGCGGGCTAAGCGCCATAATCAACGCACCATTATTGGCATTGGTCTGTTCAAGCCCAGTAAACAGCCCCAAGTTTAAGCCACCAACACCAATGATGGATACACCAATCGCCCACGCCCATTGTTTGGGTGTGAGAGTAGGGATTGGCATGTGTTTATATTTTGTATAAAGATACAGACACACCGAGGCAATGCTAAAACGCCACATGACTAAGGTTAATGCGTTTACTTCACTCAAGGCATGCTTGCCGACAGGAAAACTTGCGCCCCAGAGAAACGTACACAGTAATAAATATAGGACGGCGGTGGTGTTCGCTGAACGGCTCATATTGCACCCAAAAAACTTGCGAAAAGATAAGCACCAGTGTATATATTTTAAATACGGTATAAACAAGCAATAACGAGAGCATAGATTCTGAATATGAAATTTAACTACTCCCTCGATGACATGCGCAGTTTTTGCGCGGTTGTCCGCTACGGCAGCTTTCGCCAAGCCTCTATAATGCTTGACATGCCCCTATCGACATTGAGTCGCCGAGTTGCCAAACTAGAAGCAGATCTGGCACTTAGGTTGCTCAACCGAGATGCGCACCGCGTACAGTTGACCCATGCAGGGCAACAATATTATAAGAGCAGCGCCCATCTCTTTGATGAATTAGAAAACGTCGCGTGTTGCTTACTACAAGATAAAAATGAGGCCAAAGGCACAATCAGAATCAGCGCCCCTGTCAATTTTGGTAGTGATATTTTAGCGCCGCATTTCAATGCTTTTTTAAAACAATATCCAGATATCCATTTAGATTTGCGTCTGTCCAATCAGACCATTGATATTGACGCGCAAGCTATTGATGTCGCTTTTCGTATTGGTGAACACAGTGCCAATCATTGGATTGGGCGGCAGCTGACCAATATTCGCTTTATCATTTGTGCAGCCAGCGATATCGATGTATCCGATATCCAAACGCCCAATGATTTGGCAGGCTACCCTACGGTACTGTGCACCCCTATGTCTACTTGGCATCTACAGCATCGTATAACGGGCGAGGTACAGACGCATCAGCCAACAAATAATATCCGTCTAAAAGTTGATAATATTAGTTTACTAACGGGGGCTATTGCGGATGGTATCGGTCTAGGTTTCATCCCCGATTATGATGCACAGCCTTTGATCACATCAGGCGGTTTGCAGCAAGTATTGCCTGATTGGAATAACCAACCTAGAGGCTGCCAGATGCTCTATCGCGACCGTGATAACATGCCTCATCGCATGCATCTATTAATTGATTTTATCCTCAAGCGTTTTGGTAAGTAGACATTCCGCAAACGCTCACCGAGAATAAATGCATCACAATATCATTGATCTTATGCTTTAATTTTTAATGTTAAAGACTAGGTTTTCGACCCTGATGTTTTACGGCTTTAAATGTGTTAATCTTCGCAGCGCAACAGCGATCAATACGGCTGGGTGATTGACTATTTGATATAGAACGTCAGTACAAAGATCCATAATTTGCCTATAAAATATGCAATCAATAGTCACTTATCTACCTAGCCACTGACAGACATAAGTGACAGTCGCTAATGATGACCGATACTAAGGCCAGTAATACCATGTCCCAAACCGACACCCATCCTCAAAGTACTGAACAGACACGCTTGACAGATTTACCGATCTTGTTTAAGTCGCTGCACATTGATACCCTGCCAAATGATGTACAGACAAAAATTGCACGCGTTGATGCTTGTCTGCCGCAAACGCAATGCGGGCTTTGTGAGCATCCAGATGGCTGCTTGCCTTACGCCACTGCTATCGTATTAAAGGGTGAGCCATACAATAAATGTGTGCCTGGTGGCCAGCCAGTAACGGACGCTATCGCTCAGACAATTGGGATAGATACTCATCTGACAGCCGCACCATCACAATGGCCGATAGACATGACATCAGGACGTCCAACAGAGGTTCGTGCTGTGATTCGTGAAGACGACTGTATCGGCTGTACCAAATGTATTCCGGCTTGTCCAGTGGATGCTATCGTCGGTACTGGCAAACACATGCATACGATTTTTACCGATTTGTGCACAGGCTGTGAGCTATGTATCGCACCCTGCCCTGTTGATTGTATCGACTTGGTCATTGTCGAGCGTGAGCTTTCTCCCTTTGAGAGAGTAGCCGAACAAGAAGACTTGAGACAGCGCTACCACACGCATCTCAAACGCGTGACAGAACAACTGGCTGATACCAGCAATAGCAAACCTGTGGTCAGCATGGTAGAGGCCAAGCTCAACAATGCAACGAGCCAATCGCTAAATATTAGCGAAGCACAAGCAAAGAATACCATTGCAGCGGCTAAACTACGTACCAAAATCAAAAAACTCGAAAAGCAGCTCAGCGTGCGCGCCAATGATAAAAAACAAATGGAGCTTGAAGGCTTGCAAGCAGAGCTCGACGCATTACAAGCGGTGCTGTGATTACGTGATTGATACTTTAATAACTCATATAAATGCCATCGCTAGCATATAATTTTGCAACACCACTCACTAAAATAATAGTTAAAACACCATGAGTAAAACGGTCAAACATAAAACAGCCGATACACCGCCCTCTAGAAGAATGCCCAATCGCGATGTGCGTCCATTTTTTGAAAAGCTAGCGGCGACGATTGACGAGCCTGTCACCGAGCTAAATTACGGCAGTAATTTCGAGCTGCTCATCGCCGTTATCTTATCTGCACAGGCAACTGATGTGAGCGTCAATATTGCCACTCAGCAGTTGTACCCCGTGGCGAACACACCTGAAGCTATACTGGCACTAGGCGAAGAAGGTCTAAAGACGTATATCAAAAATATTGGCTTATATAACGCAAAAGCCAAAAATGTCATCAAGACTTGCCGCGATTTGATTGAAAAGTTTGATAGCACCGTCCCTGACAACCGCAAAGATCTAGAATCATTAGCTGGTGTGGGGCGTAAAACCGCCAACGTAGTTTTGAATACTGCTTTTGGTCAGCCAACCATGGCGGTCGACACGCATATCTTTCGCGTCGGCAATCGTACTGGACTCGCTACTGGTAAAACGGTGCTCATCGTCGAAAACAAACTGGTCGAGCGTATACCCGATGACTTTATCGTTGATGCGCATCATTATCTTATTTTGCACGGGCGCTATACCTGCCAAGCGCGTACACCCAAATGCGGCGCTTGCCCCGTCTATGAAGAGTGCATGTTTAAAGATAAAGCGACCTTTTTAGAACTATAACGTAGTGACACTCCTGTCTCAAAGACAAACTTATGTAGCCATGAACTGGCAAGTACCTACGTTTTACGACAGTGAATCACTTGTTGAGCATTTCTTATAGTATAGCAAGTGCTGCTCACTAGAGTTTTATAACGTTTCAGGGTAGAATAACCCTATTTTGTGTTAAGAGATTTTGGCAATTACCCCGCTTCTGATAAGGCAATCTGCACACTGACAGTAGCCTATTAGAGCGAACATTGACCTAACTCTCTACCGCCATAGCCATAAAAGCTTATTATCATTGCTCCATATATGAATTGATTGAATGATAGTAGGTCTAGATTTTAGCCAAATTGATGACAAAAACTTTGTTCAACACCGATTTTTAGCATTGAGAAATACCGATTATCTGCCGCGTAAATGCGTGGTCAACATTAATTAGAGCAGCACCCAGAGTGTTGCTTTTCCTACCTTTATTGATTCAATTAAGCGATCCCATTATGCGTGAATACAACTTATTTACCTCCGAATCTGTGAGCGAAGGCCACCCTGACAAAATGGCTGACCAAATATCAGACGCCATCCTTGATGCTATCTTACGTGAAGACTTACACGCACGTGTGGCCTGCGAAACTTTAGTAAAAACAGGCGCGGTGATACTTGCCGGTGAAATCACCACAACTGCCAATATCGATTTAGAGCGGCTGGTGCGTGACACGGTCAACGGCATTGGTTATCACCACTCAGATTTGGGTTTTGATGGCGAGACTTGTGCGGTCATCAATATGCTGGGTAAGCAGTCTCCTGAAATCGCTCAAGGTGTCGATCGTCATGATCCTGAAGAGCAAGGTGCAGGCGATCAAGGTTTAATGTTTGGTTACGCCAGTAATGAAACTGATGTATTAATGCCGGCCCCTATTGAATATGCCCATCGTTTGATGGAGCGTCAATCTGAGCTGCGCCGTGCAGGCGAGCTACCATGGCTCCGTCCTGATGCCAAAGCGCAGGTTACCTTGAAGTATGATGGCAACCGTCCTGCTGCAATCGATGCGGTCGTTCTATCAACTCAGCATGATCCGAGCATCTCGCAGTCTGATCTGCAAGAAGCAGTGATGGAATCTATCATCAAGCAAGTGCTACCGGCTGATCTGTTACATGCGGGTACACGCTACCATATCAATCCAACGGGTAAGTTTGTCATTGGTGGTCCTGTGGGTGATGCAGGCTTAACAGGCCGCAAAATCATTGTCGATACTTACGGCGGTATGGCACGTCATGGGGGCGGTGCTTTTAGTGGTAAAGATCCCTCAAAAGTAGATCGCAGTGCTGCTTATGCGGTACGTTATGTGGCCAAAAACATCGTCGCAGCTGGTCTTGCTGATCGCTGTGAAGTACAAGTCAGTTACGCGATTGGGGTTGCTGAGCCAACGTCTATCTCTGTCAACACTTTTGGCACGAGCAAAATCAGTAACGATGAAATCATTCGCCTGATTCGTACTCATTTTGATTTGCGTCCTTATGGCATCACTCGTATGCTGAACCTATTACAGCCAATGTATCAGCAGACGGCTACCTTTGGACATTTTGGTCGTCAAGGCTCAGAAACTGCCTTTACTTGGGAAAAAACAGACAAAGCAGATATCTTAAAAGCAGACGCTGGCTTATAAGGGTCATAGAGTCATTACGTTGAATCATTTACAAACCGCCTTTATATACTAAAATTATCGACACTTATTATTAGGAGCAGCTTATGTCTCAAGACAGCAACACTCAAGACAACAATGTGGATGCAAGCATTGAAATCACCCCTGAAATGCAGGCGTTTTACCAACGCGCTGATGCTATCATCGGTGTCGCCAATAGTCAGCTAGGCCCTGATGCCCATTCAGGACAGGTAGGTGCTTCTTTGTTATATGCTGCCGCACGCTACAGCGCCTCTGTGGCCTCGATTGGCTTCGTGAAAGCCGATGATTTTGCCAAAGAAAAAGACGATATCGTCGAGTTTTATGTCAAACAATATCGCCAGATGCTAAGTGACAATTTGACAGATTATGCACAAAATTTCGATAAATATGTGCAGCTAAACAAAGATGATAAGCCAGCTGAATAAGTTGCTATTCTTATCTAGGTAGATATTCTGCTGTGACAATCATCTGTATTTAACAAAAAACCCAAGCCGCTCAAGCTTGGGTTTTTTGTATTATGTTATTGAGTCCATAGCCATTCATTAGTTATTATAAAACTTTAAGTGCTATATCGATCTATCAATAACGTGACGAGCGGTAATAGAACGCTTGCAAATAAGGACATCACATCATGCAAAAAACGCTATCTAAATTATCACTGCCTACACTGGCGCAATCCCTCAAACCATCATTAGCTGTCGTCTCCTTGGTATTAGCACTGGCGGGTTGCAGCGCTACGCCTGGCGCAGTTACTCCCACGCAACCTGCAACAGATAACAGTCAAATGCTTGAAAACACCTTAACTCACTGTCCAACCTCTCGCTCTGAGAAGACCATGTGTACCATGCAATATGATCCAGTCTGTGTAAAAACGAAAGTTGGCTCAGTGATAAGCTACCGTACGGCAGGTAATGCTTGCTCGGCCTGTAACATACCTGAGGCCATTAGTTATACCAAAGGTGAATGCAGTTAATTCATAAGAATACTTCATTCCAAAAAATATATTTGAGTAGCCACAAAGAAGCCCCAATTTAAAAATAAATTGGGGCTTCTATTAATGATTAGAACAATGGTTAAAATAACGATTTTACTGCTTAGTCACCCTTAACAATCTTAGGTGGGCCTTTGAGTAAATGCTCATCAACAAACTCATCTGCAGAGTTATGATCTGCTGACTCATCTGTGATATAGCTTTGCTGCGCACGGTAAAGAATCAGACGATCACGTCCTAATCCGCGTAACAACGCATACATTATGACAAAAACCACTAAAGCAAATGGCAATCCTGCTACGATGGCAGCTGCCTGCAAAGCAGACAATCCACCAGCCGCTAACAATATGGCAGCGATAACGCCTTCTGTGGTTGCCCAAAACAAACGCTGAATCTTTGGTGGATTGGTATCGCCACCAGCGGTCAGCATATCGATAACAAAACTGGCCGAATCTGACGAAGTCACAAACCAAAGCATAATCATGACAACAATCATTAACGTAATCGGTTTGGCTAGTGGGTAGTACTCAACTAGCTTAAAGATTGCGCTACCGGTATCTGCTTGTACTGCTTCAACCAAACCTGGGCTAATACCTGTCACAGCAGAGGCAAGCTCCATATGAATCGCTACGCCACCAAAGGTCGTGAACCAAAAGAACAAGATAAGCATAGGGATTAACAGTACCCCAAACGTAAACTCACGGATGGTACGACCACGAGAGATACGGGCAATAAAGATACCAACGAATGGTGCCCAGCTCACCCACCATGCCCAATAAAATATCGTCCAAGCACTTTGCCAATCTGTTCCACTATAAGACTCGCCCCACGTACCCAAAGGCACGAGTACAGTCAGATAGTTGCCGATATTTTCGATAAAGCTATCAAAGATAAAGAGCGTTGGCCCTAAAGCCACCATGAATACCAATAAAACGATTGTAAAACCGATATTGATATCACTAAGGCGCTTAATACCTTTATCCAGACCCATCATAACGGAAGCGGCTGCAAGCGCTGTGATGAAAGCTATCAAACCGAACTGTACAGTGAGACTATTCGGCATGCCAAATAGTTTCTCAAGTCCCGCATTGATCTGCATCACTCCAAGCCCGAGTGAGGTGACCACACCAAACATCGTACCGAACACGGCCAAGATATCGACCGTATGCCCCCAGCGACCATAGATTCTTTTGCCGAGCAAAGGATACAAAGTTGAGCGAATCGATAAAGGCAAACCGCGACGAAAATGAAAATACGCTAACGACAGTGCCACAATCGTATAGATGCCCCAAGCGTGTAGACCCCAATGCATAAATGAGATATTCATCGCTTGCTTTGCGGCTTCAACCGTTTCGGCCTCGCCCATTGGTGGTGCCATAAAGTGATACAACGGCTCCGCTGTACCCCAGTAGACAAGGCCAATACCAATACCAGCAGAGAACAACATACCAATCCAAGAAAACAGATTGTACTGTGGTCGCTCCGTTTGGTTACCTAAACGAATATCACCATAGCGACTCATTCCTAAGTAAATGCAAAGCCCAAGCGCTGTATTCACTAAGATAATAAATAACCAACCGAACTTATCGGTAATAAAATTCTGTAAAAAACTAAAAACCGCCCCTGCTGTTTCAGTGAAAAGTGCGCCGAAAATAATAAATCCAACGATCAACAGTGACGATGTAATAAACACAGGTTTACTCACCCGTGGAAAAGGTCCTAATCTGCCTACTTTTACTTCTTCCATGTGCAAGTCTCAAAATTTAAGGAATATTACCTTAACAAAATAGGCTTTAACTATCAATCAATTACAAAATAAAACTTGATAAAACCTTTAAACTATTCTAATAAGATTGATAGTTTTTTTTAAAAGGTCTACATAAATACAGATCTAAAAGCAGCTTTATCATGATGTTATTTAGGCAATAATCTGAGTAATCGTCCACCATCACCATCTTCCAATACCCACACTTGTCCATCGACTGCCAGCACGCTACGAACACGCTCACCCATGTCATAACGATAGCGTTCAGTAGCACTATCATCTTCATCGACACTTACGACAATAAGCGCTTTTGAAGATAAACCACTGATTAAAAAATCGCCTTGTAATGCTGGAAAGTCATTGTGGCTACCAGCCGTATATAGACTCAGTGATGACGGTGAAATAACGGGTGTCCATGTGATTTTAGGCATTTTAAACTCAGGGCGAGTGTCGTGATCTGGGATTGGTGTACCTGAATAATTACGACCATTTGATACAATCGGCCAGCCGTAGTTTTTGCCTTTTTCAATCAGATTAAATTCATCACCGCCCTTTGGCCCCATCTCGTTTGCCCAAAGCCTGCCGCTTTCATCAAATCTTATGCCGAGCACATTGCGATTGCCCATTGTCCAAAACTGAGAGGCAATGTCATTGCTATCATTGACAAATGGATTGTCCTTTGGAACCGAGCCGTCAGCATACAATCTAATAATCTTACCTAGATTCATGCTCATATTTTGTGCAGGCTCTTTTTTCTGGCGTTCTCCTGAGCTGATATATAGATACTGTCCATCAGGTGAAAACAATAAGCGATGGCTATAGTGACCTTGCCCCGTGACTTTTGGAGATTGCTCCCAAATAGGCGTGATGACCTGTAGTGTGGGCGCATTTGTGCCTAATCCTGCCAGTGTCGCTTTGATTACTTTTGCCCCAAACTTATTACTATCACCCCCCTTTCCTGCTTCTACGTAGCTGATATATACAGCATTAGAAGTCGCAAAATCTGGTGCTAATATAATATCTCCCAAACCACCTTGACCACCATAGGCCACTTTAGGGATGCCTGCTACTTGTGTCTTGCTACCCGTCGCCGTGTCTACAATGAATAACTCTCCTGTTTTTTGCGTCACTAGTAGTTTGGGCGCTTTGCCATCTATACTGGGTAGTGCTGTCATAGCCCAAGGCTCATCAAAAGTGGCGACCGCTTTGGTTGTAAACTCAGGCTTGTCTGCGCTAACTTGAGCATCACTTGTCCGCATATCTGCTTTAGAGATTTGGCTCTCTTTCTGTTCTGGTACGTTGTTGCTGGTATTGACGGTTGCAGGATTGGAGCAAGCTGATGTGCTAAACAATAAAGCCGCAATGAGTAACGGCGATGTTAAGGGCAAACTTACACGTTCAATAGGGGTTGTCATGGTTTTGTCCTTTCTATCCCATTGGCATTTATTTTATTGGTCATCTATTTATTTATAGCATAGTCTTGATATTTAAGAGATATTTAAATGGTAAAAAAACAGTAACGCAAAATACCACCATAAACGAAAAACCCCTTACCTACGATTGTAGATAAGGGGTTTGTTTTAAACGTACAGTCAGGTCATAAAGACCTCAAGGCTAGAAGTGACTAGCTCATTCTAAGCTTATCAAAAGTTAGCTCGTCGTCGGCACCCACATCGACTTTGATAATATCACCTGCCACAAAATCACCCGCTAGTAGCTTCAATGATAATGGATTTTCGATCTCTTGTTGAATAGCACGCTTCAAAGGACGAGCACCATAAACAGGGTCATAGCCCACGGCAACCAATTTATTCATCGCGTCGGCTGATAGCTCAATATCCATCTCACGCTCTTGGATACGCTGACGCAAACGATTCAATTGAATATCAGCAATACCTGCCATCTGCGACATACCAAGCGGATGGAATACTACGATTTCATCAATACGGTTGACGAACTCTGGACGGAAATGCTGCCCAACAGAATCCATTACTTCCGCTTTAATATCCTCGTAACTTTCGCCAACCATTTCCTGAATCTTGTGCGAACCCAAGTTACTGGTCATGATAATGACGGTGTTTTTGAAATCTACCACCCGACCTTGCGAATCGGTTAAGCGACCATCGTCCAATACTTGTAGCAAGATGTTGAACACATCTGGATGCGCTTTTTCTACTTCATCAAACAATATGACGCTATATGGCTTACGGCGTACCGCTTCAGTCAACGTACCGCCTTCTTCGTAACCGACATAACCTGGAGGTGCCCCTACAAGACGACTGACACTGTGTTTTTCCATATATTCACTCATGTCGATACGTACGATTGCATCTTCAGAGTCAAACAAGAAGTTCGCTAGTGATTTGGTCAGCTCAGTTTTACCAACACCTGTAGGTCCTAAGAATAAGAACGAGCCTGAAGGACGGTTGGGATCAGATAATCCTGCACGGCTACGACGTACCGCATTGGCCACCGATTCGACCGCTTCGTTTTGACCGATAACACGCTCATGGAGCTTTTCTTCCATTGCGATCATTTTGTCACGCTCGCCTTGCATCATTTTACTGACTGGGATACCAGTGGCGGCTGCCACCACTTCTGCAATTTCATTGTCGGTGACTTTATTACGTAGCAGTTTGACACCACTACCTTCACCTGTCTGCTCTTTTTGCTCAGCCAAGTCAGACTCATGAATACGTCGTTCTAACTGCGGAATGGTCTCGTATTGCAGCTTACTCATGGTCTCGTAGTCGCCTTCGCGGCTGGCTTTGTCATAAGCGATACGGGCTTTATCTAGCTCGTCTTTTAGCTGTTGACTGCCTTTGACCAACGCTTTCTCTGCCTGCCAAACTTCATTAAGATCAGCGTACTCTTTTTCTAACTCTGCTATTTGCGCATCGAGCACTTTACGTTCTGATTGCGCGCCAGCATCTTCTTCGTTTTTGAGGACTTCGCGCTGCATTTTTAGCTGAATGAGGCGACTATCGAGCTTACCTAATGATTCAGGCTTGCTATCCATCTCCATGCGCAGGCGGCTGGCCGCTTCGTCAATTAAATCAATCGCCTTATCTGGTAGCTTACGGTCAGTGATATAGCGATGGCTCATGCGCGCAGCAGCAATGATGGCGCTATCTTGAATATCGACGCCATGGTGCAGCTCGTAACGCTCTTTTAGACCCCGTAATATCGCAATGGTATCTTCGACCGTTGGCTCATCGACCAAAACCTTTTGAAAACGACGTTCAAGCGCAGCGTCTTTTTCGATGTACTGGCGATACTCATCAAGGGTGGTCGCACCAACGCAGTGCAGCTCACCGCGTGCCAAAGCAGGTTTTAGCATATTACCCGCATCCATTGCACCTTCAGACTTGCCTGCACCAACCATGGTATGCAGCTCATCGATGAACAAAATGACATTACCTTCTTGCTTTGCCAAGTCGCTCAGTACGCCTTTTAGACGCTCTTCGAACTCACCGCGGAATTTTGCCCCTGCAATCAGCGCGCCCAAGTCTAATGACAACACTTCTTTACGGCGCAGACCTTCTGGTACGTCGCCATTGATGATTTTTTGTGCCAAGCCTTCTACGATGGCTGTTTTACCAACGCCCGGCTCACCGATGAGCACAGGGTTGTTTTTGGTACGGCGCGACAGTACCTGAATGGTACGGCGAATTTCTTCGTCACGGCCAATGACTGGATCTAGTTTGCCAAGCTCTGCTTGCTCAGTCAGATTAATCGTATATTTGTTGAGTGCATCACGCTGATCTTCAGCGTTTTGGTTATTGACCGTATCATCACCGCGCAGCTGCTCAATGACCGCTTTTAGTTTGCTTGCCGTCACACCTGCACTTTCAAATATCTTTTTGGTTTCGCCTTGCTCAGCGAGTGCCAACATGACCCATTCAGTCGCAATAAAATCATCGCCTTCTTTTTGCGCCTGACGATCTGCCAAGTTCAATATTTTTACCGAGTTTGGGTTTAGATTGACGTCACCTGTCGGCTCCGAAATGGTCGCTTGGTTATCGAGTGCTTTGGCAACGCCATTTTTTAGCGCTGGAATAGAAGCGCCTGCTTGTTGGCAGATAGATAAATTAGACTCATCTTGTAGCAATACCGCAAGCAAATGCACAGGATCAATGCCCGTATGATCACGACCTAACGCTAGGCTCTGAGCTTCTTGAATAGCTGATTGCAGTTTTTGCGTAAACTTCTCAAATCTCATGTTTATATCCTTTTATAATTAGTATTTTCAGTGGAACTTCTAGGGACTCTCCTAGTCTAGTGCCCACTGTTATCTGTAATTTATATAAGGTATGCATACGGTTATTTCAAGACAATAAATCAATAAAACCTTACTTAAGACAATGATATTTATTATAAAAAAATGACATAGGCTTTGATCCTCACAATGAGTTTTTTGTCATTAATCATATGTATCAAAGCACTATGTCAGACTATTTAGATAAGTTTTGTGCAAAACGAATGAATTATTCAAATGTTACACCATACGAATTGCCCCATCTAAGCGGATCACCTCGCCATTTAGATAAGCATTATCAATGATATGAGTGACCAATTTGGCAAACTCATTGGGAGCGCCCAAACGCTTGGGATATGGCACGCCTGCTTCTAGCTGCTCGCGGGCTTTTTCAGGAATGCTCTCCATCATCGGTGTGGCAAAAACCCCTGGCGCGATGGTCATAACGCGGATGCCATGACGTGCCAGCTCGCGAGCAAGCGGCAAGGTCAGACCAACCACGCCTGCCTTGGAAGAAGAATAGCTGGCTTGACCCACTTGACCATCAAAGGCTGCGATAGAAGCTGTATTAATAATAATGCCTTGATCTACATTCTTTTGTACATGGTTTTTTTCTGCATGCTCGCCTGCATTGCTATCATTCGCTATGCGTTTGGCAATGCTAGCCGCGACCAAACGGGCGACATTAAATGAACCGACCAGATTGACATTGACCCCGCGACTAAATGACTCAAGGTCTGCCGGATTGTTATCACGATCCAATAGCTTTTGTACCACTACGATACCAGCACAGTTGATTGAGCCTTGTAAGCCGCCAAAAGCTGACTCTGCCATTTCAACCGCTGATTGTACTTCATCGCCGTTAGTGATGTCACAGCGCACAAAGCGCGTACTATCACCCAGCTCAGCGACCAGTGCTTGCCCTGCTGATTCGTTTAGATCAGCGATGACGACGTTGCCGCCTTGAGAGACAATCGCCCGAGCCACTGACTCGCCCAAACCTGATGCACCACCTGTGACCAAAAAGCTATTCTCTTTAATTTGCATGATTATTCCTTTAAATCTTCATTTTTTATTAGCTGTTTTCTATGAATTATCTATAAACGCTCTATCGGGTAGTTACGCGGCAGATAAACTGCGTAGCAAAAAGCGTTGAATTTTGCCACTTGGTGTTTTTGGTAACTCGGTCACAAACTCGACCTCACGTGGATAGGCATGAGTGGATAGACGTTTACGCACCAGCTCTTGGATTTCTTTGGCGATTTGCTCGCTACCTTCGATGCCTTCTTTTAATACCACATAAGATTTGATCGTATGTCCACGCACTTCGTCTGGCACGCCCACAGCCGCAGATTCTGCCACTGCGTCATGCTCTAAGACGGTGTTTTCGACATCAGTGGGTCCCACGCGGTAACCTGCCGTAATGATAATGTCATCATCACGCCCTGAGAACCAGTAGCTGCCGTCACTATGACGCTCAACCACATCGCCTGTCAGATAGTAGTCATCAACGAAAGCTTGTTTTTCATTCCAGCTATAACCATGGAAATAAAACGCAGGTGACTGACTAACCACGACTGCTAACTGTCCTTGTTTACCATCTGGTAGTACCTTCATATCATCATCCAATACGACCAGCGTGTGACCTGGTAGCGCCATTCCCATTGAGCCAACTGGTGACTCGTGTTTTAGCGCATGATGCGCACAGCACGTCATGCCCGTTTCTGTCTGACCGTAATGATCTTTTACCTGACAGCCCAGATAGGTCTCGACCCAGTTAACGACCTCGGTATTCAGCGTCTCCCCTGCCGAGTTGGCACAGCGCAAAGCGAGTTTGGCGTTATTGTCTTCATTAACGTTGTCAAAAACGCCGCTGGATTTCATCATGCGAAATGCGGTTGGTGAAGAGGCCAAATTGGTGATCTGATGACGCATCATAAAGTCGCGCGTATTGGTCGCGTCAAAGCCTGCTTCATTAAAATAAGTCGTGATCCCTAATAGCAGTGGCCCTGTGATGGCGTAATACAATCCATATGCCCAGCCAGGATCTGCCATGTTCCAATATTGATCGTCTGCGCGTAGGTCAATGGCATAACGCATATATAGGTAAAAAGCAGGTAAGGCTGATAATGGCACACTCACTCCTTTTGACTTACCGACTGTCCCTGAGGTAAACATCTGCAAAAATGGTGCATCCGTATCGAGCGTGACGGGTTCCATCGTTTGCGCCTGTGATTCCATGGACTGACGGTAGTGATCGTCACCCCACGTCTGAGCGTCCTCAGTACTGCCGACCAATACCATTTTGGTTTGCGCGGCCAAATCATCAAACTTGCTGCGGTTCTCTACATTGGTAAAAACGACTTTGGTATCGGCTTTATCCATGCGATATTTGATTGAGTCATAGCCAAAAGCGGTGAATAATGGCTGATATACCGCGCCGATGCGCCATGTTGCCAATACAACGGTCAGTAGCTCAGGTGTACGCGGTAGCATCGTCGCTACTTTGTCCCCCGCTTTTACGCCATACGACTGTAGTAAGTTAGCGACTTGCGCACTGGCTTTATCAAGCTCACCAAAGCTCATGCGCGTGACATTGCCTGCCGTATCTTCGTGTACCAGTGCAGCATTATCCGCGCGGCCATCACGGACATGACGACCACAGCACGCCATATAGGCATTTAAGCGATCGTCGACATGTTCGCCAAAGATTTCTGACAGCAATGTATCCATGTCAAAATTATTATAATAATCGGTATAGTTTTTTGGTGTCGTTGAAGCATCTGTGTGACTGAGGGTAGGAGTTTGAGAAGCGGTATTCATAAGCTAATCCTTTAGCAATAGCAGATAAAATGATATTCATATTGTAAAACGGTCACATCCTATAGACCGTTTAATATCTTTGTATTTAACATGCTCTATTAGTAACGTATTTTTATACTTATTTCAATACATAACGTATCATTTTTATTTTATATAAATAAGCATGACCTATAACTATTTATCATCAAATAGCTAATAGTAAACTTAAAAAACTTGTAGGATCAAATATTTAAATTATTTTTGAAGTACTTTCTCAAGAATCGATATTTAACGATCAGCACTGAGAAAACCTAGTAAGGCTTTCTCCTCACAGCTTTGGTATTTTTTCGTACGACCGCGGCGTGCTTGTTTGTAGTCATCATAAAATTCCCCTGCCAAAAAACGCTCAATAATGATGGGGTGAATATACGACGCGCGGCATACGGTTGGCGTATTGCCCAGCTCTGCCGCCACGCTTTTTACCATATCGGTGACCAGCTGCTGACGCTCAGCACTTTCTGGTGCGCTGGCAAGTATGTTAGCGCCTGCCGTCGTTTGTAGCTCATCATATAGATAACTTGCCGCGAGTACACTTGCCATCCATGTTCGAAAATCTTTTGCACTATATAATTTGCTTTCGCAGTCCATACCGCATGTATGCATTCGCAAGTAGTCGTTGATATCGCTACTGTCGACGACTTGTTTATGTCCATTGTCATCTAAGTATTTAAATATTTGATAGCCCGGCAGCTCAGAACATGCCTGCACGATGTCAATCAAACGCTCATCTTGCAGCTCAATGTGGTGTTCTTTGGCGCTTTTTCCGACAAAATCAAACGCCAGTCCATTATCCGTTTCGCTGACATGCTTACTACGTAGCGTACTCAGACCATAGCTTTTATTTTGCTTGGCATAGCGGCTATTACCAATACGAATCAACGTGGTTTCAAGCAATTTGACCACGGCAGCGAGTACATTGGTGCGTGACAATGATTCTGCTTCCAAATCTGTCTCGACCTGCGCGCGTAAATTGGGCAGCGCCTCTGCAAAGCCTATCATCGCATCAAACTTGGCTTGGTCACGAATATTATTCCACAAGGGATGATACAAGTACTGCTTGCGTGATTTTTCATCGCGTCCTGTCGATTGCAGATGACCTTTTTCGTCTTGGCATATCCACACCTCCGACCACATAGGCGGTATCACCAATGCATCAAAACGCTGACGCAATGCTTTGTCTTTGACTGTCTTGCCCGTTGCATCGCGATAGGTAAAGCCGCGGCCCCAACGTCTACGCTCATAACCTGGTTCGTCGTCACTCACATAACGCAGATTGGCACGGCGTGCGAGACGCTCATAGTCATGGCGCACATCCTGCGTCGTCGACTGCTCGTTTGTTTTGCCCATAACAACACTCATCTAATAATTTTATGGTTTTAGCATAATCAACTGCGCTTATTTTTGCTGTTTGTTTGCCACGGACAAAGTGTAATCCTGTGTAAAATAAAGCAGTGATAAAAATAGCGATACGGGTTCTAAGTGCTGTACTTTTAAGGCTTAATTCAGCACTACTCACGACTTAAGTTTATAAAAAATAAATCATTCTCCTATGAAAATAAAGCCACTCGCCCTCGCCGATCATGATCTTTGGGCGCACTTATGGCAAAACTATCTCACGTTCTATGAAACCAGTTTGCCATCAAACACGACGGAGACGACGTGGCGCAATCTGCTTGATAAGGGTAAGCTCGAGAATGAAATACCCACCAAAAAAAGCCAAGCATCAAATGCTTGGCTTTTTTTATTTTGATACTACTTTACAATAAAAGTCATTATTTACCGTATACACATAAATAAGCGGTTTCGACGTCAACTTTTACTTGGAATTTTTGATTGGCTTCAACGGTGAAGTGCTCGCCAGCGTTAAACGTTTGCCACTCATCACTCTCTGGTAGCTTGACCGTCAATGCACCGCTCACCACGCTCATGGTTTCAAACTCACTGGTGCCAAATTCATACTCACCAATTTCCATAACACCTACTGTTGCAGGCTTGGTTGCTGTTTGAAAAGCAATCGAAGTGACTTTATTATCAAAATAATTATTTACGCTTGGCATAATCTTCCTTAATTACATGTTAGTTGGTATTTGAATTCTATTTTATAGACCTGCTTTTAGACTGGCTTCGATAAACTGATCGAGGTCGCCATCTAGTACCGCGCCCGTGTTGAAGGTTTCAACGCCGGTACGCAGATCCTTGATACGAGAATCATCGAGCACGTATGAGCGAATCTGGCTGCCCCAGCCGACATCAGACTTATTGTCTTCAACCGCTTGTTGTTTTTCCATACGTTTTTGCATCTCAAGCTCATAGAGCTTAGCACGCAGCATCTTCATTGCCGTGGCTCTGTTACCGTGCTGACTACGCTCATTCTGACAAGTCACCACCACACCACTTGGCTCATGGGTAATACGTACCGCAGAATCTGTCGTGTTGACGTGCTGACCGCCCGCTCCTGAGGAGCGATAGGTATCGATACGCAAATCCGCAGGATTGATGTCAATCTCGACATTATCATCAATCTCAGGCGAGACAAACACCGCCGCAAATGAGGTATGACGACCATTGTTGCTATCAAATGGTGACTTACGTACCAAACGATGGACGCCAATCTCGGTACGCAGCCAACCAAACGCATAATCGCCTTTAATCTCAATGGTGGCCGACTTGATACCCGCGACACTGCCAGCAGACACTTCAATCACATCTACCTTAAAGCCATGAGCTTCCGCCCAGCGTGTATACATACGCAGCAGCATCTCCGCCCAGTCTTGTGCTTCGGTGCCGCCACTGCCCGACTGGATATCCAAGTAGCAGTTGTTTGGATCCATCTCGCCGCTGAACATACGGCGGAACTCTAGATCAGCCACGCGCTGCTCAGCATCATCTAGCTCGCTTTGCACGTCAGCTAGCAAGGACTCATCCTCTGCTTCTACTGCCAACTCTAGCATGGCAGACGCATCTTCTAGCGTGGTTTCAAGAGAGAGCACCACATCGATGACACCATCAAGGTGGCTTTTTTCTTTATTGATCTTGGTGGCACGCTCTGGATCATTCCACAGCTCTGGGTTTTCTAGCTCTAAATTGACTTCTTCTAAGCGTTCTTGCTTACCATCGAAGTCAAAGATACCTCCGCAAATCCTGCCCGCGCTCGGATAAATCTTTAATCTGTTCTTGATACGGATTGATTTCCATAAGTGTTCCTGTTTTTCTAAAAAAATAAATAACGCATTTGGCGCTATTTTAAATGAGATTGATCATAAATGGTTGGCTAATTATCATGGTGATAACCACTTATGCATCCATTAAGCTATATTGACCAATCTTCTACTGCCCAGCGATGCGCCAAGGCATGAGCATGTAGCGCCTCATCAGGTGACACACAGATCGCCACATCCGCCCATTCTAGCAACGGGATATCGTTTTTGGAGTCTGAATAGGCATAGGTTTTTTCAAAGGTGATGCCCGCTGCTTGCTGCTTATCAAGCCATTTATCTAAATGGTAGATCTTGCCTGCCTGAAAGTTTGGTTTATCAGTCAGCTTGCCCGTATAACGATTGTCTTTGATCTCAAGCGGCGTAGCCAATACATTGGCTGACTCAATACCAAAACGCTTGGCAATAGCGGACACCACAAAATCATTGGTTGCAGAAATAATCACCACATCGTGCCCTTGCTCAATATGCTGGCACAATGCTTCCATTGCTTTTGGGCGAATATGTGGCTCGATTTCACTTTTGATGTAATCTTCTCTTAGCTCATCAAGTCTATCAAGCGGCAGACTACTCAAAAACTGCGCGACGAATTCATTGTACTCTGTCGCATCTAACGTCCCTTCGATATAGTCATTATAAAACTTCTGGTTGGCTGTACGGTACTCAGCCTCATCGACAAGGTCGTGCTTGACGATATACTCACCCCACAGATAGTCACTATCGACATCCAGTAAGGTATGATCTAAATCAAATAGCGCTAGTTGTTTTTGTTGTTTTTGTGCTGGATTTGCCTGCATGGTGAGACCTTATCGTTGGTTGTGAAAAAATATGGATCTTTTAGGGCGTGTTGAACATTCGC
>NZ_DDNS01000001.1:749-5992 GCF_002341255.1 Psychrobacter sp. UBA2514 | reverse complement strand
ATGACTTTTGCAAGAGGTCTAGTATCACATAATTTATTTGTGATTTATTGAGCTTGGTAAGATACCTTTACACCCAATACAAAACCATCGTTACTTTCGAAATCACTAACGATCGTCTTAGTTGGGATTTGACCTTTGGCATCACCGAACCATAAGTATTTACCACCAGCAGATATCGCCCAGTTTTCGGTCACATTATATTTCGCGCCAAGACCAGCGCTATAATAGCCTTCGATAGGGCCTAATGAGGTGACTGGGTCACCTGCACCACTGTCCCAACCAACAGTACCACTGATAGCAAGTGCTGGCGCGACACGCTTAGCCAATCCTAGCTCTACTTGCCATTGGTCGTCATCATAGCTAACTAACGCTAACCCCTTATCATCCTGAGTCGAAATCTTGCTAACATCGTTATATAGTGATGGTACGATAGCAAAATCACTCCATGGTACCCAACGTACTTTTGCAGTCGCTAGGGTTGTAGGGTTGATGCCAGTTTGAAAATCAAAGTTCACTGATTCAGGCGTAGTTATTTCAATGCTATCAACTCTGTTTGTTGACAGGCCAAGTGCAGAAACCACAGGAGCTGGTATAAGACCAGAACCTACAACAGGATAAATTTCAGATGCTTGAGCGTTATGTTCGATTTCCGATCGGTATGTTAATGATGCTTTTAACGCAATTTCAGGCTTGCTATAAGCTACGCCTGCGATATAACCGTAATCTTGATCAGCATTAATATTCGTAGTGTAACCGTTCGCAGCTTCATAAGCAGGACCGCGTAGCTTTACATCTGCTTTTACGCGCTGAGCAACTGGGCCACCATATACTTGAAAGTTTTTATTTTGACCAAATTTCGCACCAAGGATACCAGTAATACTCTCTGTACGTACTTCTACGTTAGTACCCTCACCGTTTGCATTTACAAAGTTATTATCACCAGTATAGTCAGCGGCTGCGCCAAAAGGCTCATCATATAAGACGCCAACACTAAACGTGTCGTTAATGTCTGTTTTTACTCCATAACGGAAAAAGTCATAAGACTCTGCGATATCATCAATCTTATTACCTGAAGTATCTTTACCCGTCACGTCCGCATCGATATAGGTATAGACAGCTTCAGCATAAGTGCCATCTTGTAGGAATGCGGTGACATCTTGACCTGAGCGATCAAGACCAGCAGCACTAGCAGCGCTAGCGACAGATAGAGCAGCAACAGCTACTGCAAGAGTTTTTAAGTGAAAGGTGGCGCGCATTTTACATCTCCAAACATCCGCATTGTTTTACTGCTTTACTTAATTTTCTTAAGTAAGCAGCATCCGAGGTGGAAGATAGTAAAGATTTTTTAACACTAAAACAACTGCCAAAATACATTATTTCCATATTATGACTATTAAGTCACCAAAGGGTACCTTTATCTAAAAATACACATATTGCGACCATTTACTACTGGTTATCTTACTTGCTATTATTTTTAATAATGTGGTGGTCTATCCGCCATCACATCAAATGGGGCAATACCACTTTCTGGGTCTTGATTTTCTATTTGCTTATAAATCAGTTGTAGCTGACGCTGTAATGTCTGAATATCTTTATCTTGACGTGCGATCACCTCATCAAGCCTTTCTACTGTAATCTCAAGGTGGGCTACGTTCATTTGCAGATCAATTACTTGGGTTTGCAAGTCGTCTTGTATGCTCGCAGCAGCATCTTTGTTATTAGATTGATTCATATTTTTCTCTAAAGTATCGTAAATATAAGGCTGAAAGGTTTAGTAAGTAAAATAGGTGACAAAACCTAAGTGGCATCATTAAACCCATCATGCTAATCAAAAAATAGCCACTATGAATAACAGCTATAAATAGTACTGATAAAACGATTTACTCGCACTACAGTTGCGCGGTGGCATGTTATACTGCTGGCAATTTTGCAACAACCCCTACCTCACTATTATATAAGCTTAAGATACTCTATGGCACTGATTCATTTAAAAGACATTCACTTAGCGTTTGGCGTCGCGCCTGTTCTTGATGGTATTGATTTTTCTATCAATTCAGGCGAGCGTGTGTGTTTGATTGGCCGCAATGGCGAAGGTAAATCCACCTTATTCAAACTGATTAATGGCTCATTGCAGCCAGATAGTGGTGAGATCATCACCAACAGCAGTATGCGTGTTGCGATGCTTGAGCAAGACGTCCCCGAGTCGAGCGGACGCATACTCGATATCGTCATGGGCGGTAGCCGCCGCACAGCTGAGCTGCTGATCAATTATAATAAGCAAGTGGAGATGTGCGCCAATGGCGACATGGACGCTTGCGAGCACATGGCGACCTTGCAGCATGATATCGACGCCGTCCATGGCTGGGACTTAGAGCGCGATGCCACCCGTCTGATCACCACCATGGGGCTTGATCCAGAAGATGATTTGTCATCACTCTCTGGTGGTCGTAAGCGCCGCGTATTACTTGCTCGTGCGTTAGTAACCAAGCCTGATGTGCTCTTACTCGATGAGCCAACCAACCATTTGGACGTTGAAAGTATCGAATGGCTAGAGCGCTTTTTGCTTGACTGGCAAGGTCTAACTCTACTGTTTGTCACCCACGATAGAGCATTCGTTGATAAGCTTGCGACTCGTATTGTAGAGCTTGACCGTGGTCAATTGACCAGCTATGACGTCACTCAAGGCGCCAAAGGCTACGCCCGCTACCAAGAGCTAAAAGAGCTACAATTACAGGCTGAAGAAAAGAACAACGCCAACTTTGATAAAAAACTGGCGCAAGAAGAAGTCTGGATTCGCCAAGGTATCAAAGCTCGCCGTACCCGTAACGAAGGCCGCGTCCGTGAACTAAAAGCATTGCGTGAAGAGCGCCGCGAACGCCGTGAGCAAGTGGGTAATGTAAACATCACGATGGGTCAAGGCGAAAAAAGCGGCAAGCTCGTTTGTAAAGTCAAAAACCTGCACCTTGAATATGAGGGTAATGTACTGGTTGACAACTTTACGACCACTATTATGCGCGGCGACAAAATCGGTATTGTCGGCCCTAACGGTGCTGGTAAAACCACCCTTATCAAAGCCCTACTCGATATGTCGGATGACGAGGTCACTAAGACCGGCAGCGTCAAACTTGGCACCAATTTGCAAATTGCCTTTTTTGATCAGCTGCGTGATCAGCTAGATCTTGAAGCCAGCGTCGCGCAAAACGTCTCAGAGGGCTCAGATTTTGTCGAAGTGGGCGGCCGAAAAACCCATATCATGAGCTATTTGCAAGACTTCTTATTTGCGCCGGAGCGCGCGCGTACACCTGTCAAAGCCTTATCAGGTGGTGAGCGCAACCGCGTATTACTTGCCAAGCAATTATTAAAACCTGCCAACATATTAGTGCTTGATGAGCCGACCAACGATTTGGATATGGCCACCCTTGAGCTATTAGAAGAGTCGGTCAGCAGCTTTAACGGTACCATCTTGCTGATCAGTCATGACCGCTCATTTATGGACAATGTGGTCACCTCCACTTGGGTATTTGATACGGATGAAAATGGCAATGGCATCGTCAAAGAGTATGTCGGCGGTTATCAAGAGTACTTGATACAAAAAAACCGCGAGGAAGCCGCGCGCGCCGCAAAAGCACCCGTTAGCAATACTAAAGCGTCAAAATCAGCCAATAAAGCTGACGCTGGGAAGCCAAATAAAGCCGCCAAAAAGCTCAACTTCAATGAGCAGCGCGAGCTAGATAGCTTACCCAAAGAAATCGCCGCACTCGAAGCCGAACAAACTCAACTACAAGAAAAATTGGCTGATGGCTCTTGGTTTAATACCGACTTTGATGCCGCGACAGCCGCAAGTGAGCGCTTGTTGGCCATCGAAGATGAAATGATGAGTAAGCTTGAGCGTTGGAGCGAGCTTGAAGGCTAATAATGGCACTACTCTAGCCACATTTATTAGAATATCGCATATGTACTTTGCATTGCGTATTTCGATAAACAAGTTTCTGATAGTCTGATAAAGCATTATTAACTATTCTGAAAGCATCACCACTTTATTATATAGAGTGGTGATATTCGTTTTATGACGTTTTATCCAGTAGTGAGATGGTGAAAGTTAGTGAACATTTTCGTAATTTCAAGTATCATTCGCTATTGCTGAAAAATCCTTATTAATTATAAGGTCATGACATTTACAATCCCTATAAAAGCAAAGTTGGCGTTAAACATTGATAATCCGACTGTTTTAATATGGTTGTCATATTCAACCCCCTAATATGCCCTATTAAGGTTGCTTTATTTTTAACGCAATAATTTATTTTATCACCGAAATAGCTTAGAATAGTAACAATTAGCAAAATTAGGCACAGCTAAAGTGGCTTGATATTGTATATTTTCTAAGCCACAAACCCAGTGTGGGATAATCCCATTTCATTCACCTGGAGGAAGTATTAATGAGCCAAGCCGAAGGCGTTAATGTACAACGCCGTAGAGTTCTTATTGCCTCAACTGCCGCGATTGGTGCAGCTGGGGTAGCTGCCGTGGCGACACCTTTTGTCCGTTCTTGGTACCCAAGCGCTAAAGCTGAGGCTGCAGGGGCTGCAGTAACCCAAGATATTGGTGCTATCGAAGATGGACAAATGATTGTTGTCAAATACCGTGGCAAACCTATTTATGTCGTTAAACGCACAGAAGACATGGTCGCAGGACTAGAATCAGTTACGCCTTTATTATCTGATCCTGAGTCTGATGCGTCTCTACAGCCAGAATATTGCAAAAACCCTACTCGCTCGATAGAACCAACCGTATTGGTTGTGGAAGGCGTTTGTACTCATTTAGGCTGTGCACCAAACTACCGTCCTGATGTGGGCGCGGTGGATTTAGGTGGCAATGATTGGTACGGCGGGTTTTTCTGTCCGTGCCACGGGTCAAAATATGACTTAGCAGGCCGCGTATATAGTGGCGTTCCTGCACCGCTTAATTTACCCGTTCCAGAATATGGTATGGATGGTACCATTTTGACGGTTGGGGAGGCTTAACATGAGTATAGGTAAAAAGTTAATGCACTGGGTGGACGCGCGTTTTCCAGCGACTGAAACCTACGAATACCACATGTCAAAGTACTACGCACCAAAGAACTTTAACTTTTGGTACTTCTTTGGCGTATTGTCAATGATCGTATTGGTCAACCAGTTGGTGACCGGTATCTGGCTGACGATGAACTACACCCCGACCGCCGAGGGCGCCTTCGCCTCCGTCGA
>NZ_DDNS01000001.1:326-694 GCF_002341255.1 Psychrobacter sp. UBA2514 | reverse complement strand
GTCAACCAGTTGGTGACCGGTATTTGGCTGACGATGATGTACAACCCTAGTGCCGAGGGCGCATTTGCGTCTGTAGAATACATCATGCGTGATGTCAAAGGCGGTTGGCTCATCCGTTATATGCACTCGACTGGCGCCTCAGCGTTCTTTGTCGTGGTGTATTTGCATATGTTTAGAGCACTGCTCTACGGCTCATATCAAAAACCTCGTGAGCTTATTTGGCTCATCGGTATGGGTATTTACCTAGCATTGATGGCTGAAGGTTTCTTCGGTTACCTACTACCGTGGGGCAACATGTCATTCTGGGGTGCACAGGTTATCTTAAACCTACCTGCAGCGCTGCCGGTAATTGGTGACGGTCTTGCTGA
>NZ_DDNS01000001.1:0-173 GCF_002341255.1 Psychrobacter sp. UBA2514 | reverse complement strand
GTAATTGGTGACGGTCTTGCTGAATGGGTACGTGGTGACTATATCATCTCTGGTATTACCCTAAACCGCTTCTTTGCGCTACACGTTGTCGCTATTCCATTGGTCCTTGTGGGCTTGGTCTTCATGCACATTGTCGCATTGCACCATGTAGGTTCTAACAACCCTGATGGTAT
>NZ_DDNS01000026.1:15498-53958 GCF_002341255.1 Psychrobacter sp. UBA2514 | reverse complement strand
TTATAGTCAATCCACTAAAAAAGCGTTACAGCGTTAACCTCGCTTGAAGTATGACGTATACATCTGCACTCGGTTGCCTTGTACCACTCTTAAATTGGATCAACTATATTTTATTTATAATTTATAGTATGTCTTGAGTTAAAAATGGTTTTAAAAAAAACATTTAATACAGTTGATATTAGTAGAAAAACTTAGCAGTTGTTTAGCTCATCTAATAATCAAATTTGTCTACTATAAGAAAAACTAGAGCAAAGTGGAAGAGCGTGTGACGCATCCCTACAAAGGACAAACAGGCTGTAACGTGAACTCGATAACCTGTTAGGATGATAGGAAGCTTAAAAAGAGGTAAGATCAGCAAAACGAAGACATTAAAAAAACGCCCACCACGGTTAAGTGATGAGCGCCGATAATCATCGAGGTACCCGTATGGCTGGGCACTGATGATTTTAGTGTCTTACTGAGCCGCGGCTTCTGTTTCTACCGTTTCAGTACTGTCAGTTTTAGCTGCGGTATCAGTGCTTGCACTAGTGTCAGAACCCCAGATTTTTGGGTACTTGTAGCCAGGGAACGTTTCATGCGCGTACTTTTTGAAAGCCTCTGAGTTATAGGCATTGGTGACATCTTCAACCCATTTCTTACCAGTATCAGCAGATTTGATCGCTGACCAGTTCACATAAGCAAAGCTTGGCTCTTGGAACAATGCTTCGGTCAGCTTGATGCCAGAGTCAGTTGCATAGTTACCGTTGATCACGGCAAAGTCAACTTCATCACGCGCGCGTGGTAATTGAGCCGCTTCTAGCTCAACGATATCGATATCGTATTTGCTGTTGTCAGCGATGTCAGCTTTTGATGCAGTCAATGGGTCGATACCGTCTTTTAGTTTAATCCAGCCAAGATCGTCCATCATGACCAACGCACGAGCAAAGTTACTTGGATCGTTCGGTGCAGAAACACTCATGCCTTTGAATGCTTCATCTAGGCTAGACTTTTTGCCTGAGTAGATACCAAGCGGGGCGGTTGGTACTTGGAATACTTCAACGAGATCAAGGTTGTTCTCTTTTTTGAAGGTATCAAGATATGGCTTGTGCTGGAAAATGTTGATGTCCAAGTCGCCTTCTGCCAAGGCAAGGTTGGGACGAACATAATCAGTAAATGCAACTAACTCAACCTCATAACCCTGAGCTTCAAGTGTGCCTTTTACTTGGTCACGAACCATATCAGCAAAATCACCTTCAGTCGTACCGATAACAATTTTGGTGTGTTCAGGATCGATGTCACTAGTGCTCGCAGTCGTTTCTGCAGTGGTACCTTCAGTGACAGGCTCTTGGTTCGCTTCTGGCGCTGATGAGTTGCTGCAACCGACTAAGACCAAACCTGATACGCCAACAGCGGCAAATGCGGTGGCTAACTGACGGCTGATATCTGTTAATTTCATAATATGTCCTTAATAATGAATAAAATTGAGTAAAGCGTTTATCGTCGAAACATTAAAAAAGCAACATTATAAATAGTAATGCTGCTTTTTTGTGAGAGCTGAGATAAGGGTTGAGTGTTGCCAAAAATAAACCTAGTCGCTCGTAATGTCAAGTATTCTCTAAAGCGGTTTAACGTTTGTCTAAACGATTGGCGAGCCAGTTGCCAGACGCTTGAATCGATATCACCATCACTGACAACACCAGCACGATAAAAATCATCACCTCGGTCTGATAGCGATAATAGCCATAACGAATGGCCAAATCACCCAAACCACCACCGCCGATCATACCAGCCGCTGCTGAGTAAGAGAGTAAGCTGATACAAAGAATAGTGACCGAGAGTACCAATCCTGAGCGCGCTTCATTGAGCAGTACTTTGATGATTGTAAAAGGTCTGGCGCCCATCGATTCAGTTGCTTCAATAATACCGCGCGGTACTTCACGCAAATTTTGCTCAACCAAACGCGCAAAATAAAACGAACCTGCAATCGCAAGGACGAGAGAGGCGGCAATCGGACCGATACCAGTACCGACGATAGCTTTGGTAAACGGACTCATCGCAATCATCAAAATCACAAAAGGGAAGGCGCGCATAAAGTTGGTAATGGCGCCAAGTACGCCATAGAGTGTCTTGTTTTGCAAAAATTGTCGGTCACTGGACAAAAACAAGAATACGCCAAAGAGCCCACCGATAAGGATGGCGACCGTGGTTGAAATACCAAGCATGATAAACGTATCAACAAACGCACTCACAATCTCTTTGCGTAGGGCAAGCAGCTTGTCTATAGAGGCGGATAATTCAGTACCAGTTAACATATCTATTTCTCCTGCCTCATTAGTCCTCAACGACTAAGCCTTTGCCAATCGGGGTAGTTGCCTGAATCAGACCATCTCGTACATCGGCCACTTCTAATAGCTGACCTTGATGTAATAATGCTGCGCGATCACAGAGTCTGCGAATGACGCTCATCTCATGGGTTACGATGACGATGGTCACACCAAGTTGCTCATTGATATCGCGCAAACAAGTCAGCAAACTGCGAGTCGTTGCAGGGTCAAGCGCACTGGTTGGCTCATCGGCCAGCAATACTTTTGGACTCGGGGCAATCGCGCGGGCAATACCGACACGTTGCTTTTGCCCACCGGATAGCTGCGCAGGATAATGTCCAGCGCGATTAGTTAAATCGACAATCTCAAGACATTCCATAACGCGTTTATGAATATCGCGGCTAGGATAGCCTGACACTTTTAAATTAAATGCTACGTTGTCAAAAACCGTTTGATTAGACATGAGATTGAACTGCTGAAAAATCATACCGATATTATGACGAGCAATACGCAGTTCACTGGCAGATAGCGTGGTCAAGTCAGTACCGTCTATCACCACTTGGCCTGAATCTGGACGCTCAAGCATGTTAATCAAGCGCAACAAGGTCGATTTACCTGCGCCTGAATAGCCCATTAGACCAAAAATCTCGCCTTGTTTGATAGTCAGAGATGTCGGCTCAACAGCAGTAAACCAATGTGGTTTGCCGTCTTTGTCTTTGATTGATCGGTCGCTTAAAAACCTTTTGGTCACATCGTTTAAGACAATCATGTCATTCATGGAGGGCTCAAAATTCAATAAATTTTTTAATGGTCATCGTGTGTTGTTATGCTTCTATTACTAGATAAGAAGCCCATCAAAACGACAATAGTCAATAACCGTATAATAAGGGGCGGTAATATAGCATATTATCAGTCACTTTGGATATGCACATCCGTGACTGACTTATGATGAATAGCTATTAAGGAAGGAATGTTTGAGGGGTATCAGTGGAAGTAATATCAACAAAGTAACGTATTTTCAAATATAGCTGACTACTCATGCTGATTGTAATGAGGGTCATGTTCAACGGGTATGGCGACTAAAAAGCGAGTATGACCGTTTAGCGTATCAGTAGTGATCCGCCCTTGATGCGCGGTGACAATCTGAGAAACCAAAGAAAGCCCCAACCCTGACCCTTTATTCTTTTGCTGTAACCGTACAAATGGGCTAAACACTTCTTCGCGTTTTTCTTCAGGAATACCTGTGCCTTCATCAATCACCGCTAGTACTGCATATTTTGGTAGGGGACGTACCGGCTCAGTTTTTGCCTTTTTGAGATGCTTAGCAAATAAGCCTTCTTTACGCGGTGTGGCTGCGGCTTCGTTATTATTTTGGGTGTTGGCTTTAGCACTGTTTTTCGCTTTATCTTTGCTGCCATTTTTGTGGATAGTTGTATCAGTTGCTACTTTGTCAGTTTTTCTATTGCTATCGTTTTCAAGAGCATGCGCACGATTGTCGATTGTTCCATCTGTAGATTCGATAAGATTATCATGTACGCCTTTATTAGAGTCTAGAGTGTCTTTAGAATCAGGAACGGCCTTCCAAATCACTTTATCTAAATCGGTGCTAGCAATATGAGCATCAGGTTTTACAGAACTTGGGGTGTTTTTAATAAAGTTAAGATCAGCATTTACATCTTCATCGACTGTTAGATTTTCACCATTTTTGTAGATTGGCGGTGCTGGCAAGACAGTTATTGGCTCGACTGACTCAGTTTTGTCTTTATTGCTCAGAGTAGAGTCGGCATTTTCGAGTGAAGCAGACTCCTGCTCATCACTATTGGTATCAAGCGACTCTTCATAAGAGTCAAAATCCAACAAGCTATTATAATCGGTGAAACTGCTAGAGAGCACGGTCTGCAATAGGTAATCAGGAACAGTGCCAGCCTCTTCGATAGTCTGAACGCCGTACAGTAACACAGTAACGGGCGGCTTGCCGTGAAGCATGGCATTGGTCAGTAGATTACGAATGAGATGAGTCAACATTGATGATTGACCGTCGATCATGATGTGCTCACCAATCAACGTGGCTTCAGGATAGTGCTGACGTTCTTGATTGACCAAATCGTATAAATCCAAGTACTCAATTTGCTGCAAAGCATGACCTGCATCTAGACGGCTGACCAACAATATACTTTCGACCAAATCATTGAGACCTGACAGATCGCGAGTGATGGCATGAGCGCGTTTATCAAACTTGGCTTTGGTGTCAGATGGTAGCGCACCAGCCAACATATCCATCATTTCAATCTGCAAGCGAATGCGCGTGATAGGCGTACGCAACTCATGAGAAGCATGCGCCAATAATAAATTATTGGCATCAACGAGGTGCTCAATCTTTTGCGCTGCTTGGTTGAACCCACGCGCCAATGAGGCAATTTCGTCATTACCACGCGCGTTCACTCGAACCGTAAAATCCCCATCACCTAACTGAGCCATCTGCTGACTTAACTGATCGATACGCCATGTCATGGTACGGGCAATCAGCCACAGAACACCTGCCATAATAATGAGCAGCAACAACGTACCTGTAAACAGATTCAGCGCTGCAGAAAGCACGGGCTTTTTAGGAGGTAAACGCGACTCATACAGCAGAGTATAGCCAGTGCTGCTATAGACTTGAGCCTGCTTAGTAGGGGAGGTATCTGCAAACGAAGGAAAAATACGTGAAAATAAAGATGGCGTAGGTGGTAGCTCTAGCGGCAAATCGCTATTATCGGTTTGCATGAGCAACCGACCTTCGCTGTCGTACAACCCCATTTTCGCCTGCAAAGACTCATCAAAAATATCAAAGCTTTTTTTGACAACAGCTAGCATAAATCGTGATTGTAGGTGATTGTCCTTGCTGATAGAGATATTTAGCTCATGCAGAAAGGGATCAATCTGACCCAAAATCTGCGTGGCCAATATCTCTGATCGGATTCCTGCGTCCTTGTCATGCACCAATTGGGTCAATAGCACCATAGCAACTGCAAATAAAATAAGTGCCAGCATAACGCTGGCAAATAGTTTGGCAAATACGGAACGAAAACCCAATTGCTGCATTAAACAATCTCTGTTATTGGACACTAATATCGACTGAGCTTAATATGCTCTCTATCGATTAATCCGTCTTTTATGATCAAACCTGATCAGTGGCAAATTGATAACCAACACCGCGCACCGTGATAATGCGTTTTGGTTGACGTGGGTTGTCTTCGATCAAAGCACGCAAACGTGAAATATGCACGTCAATGGCACGATCGATGTTGTCTGAGCTGTCGTCGTTTGGCATTGCCTGCCAAAGCTGCTCGCGATTTAGCACTTTGCCAGAATGGGTAGCAAAATAGTGTAGTAATTGGAACTGATGTGTCGTTAAACGTACAGGCTCATCATCGATAGTAACTTCGTGACTGTCAGGGAACACACTCAAACGACCAAAGGTTAAGCTATCTGACTGGCTATCTGCTTGGTTTGGCTGCTCATGACGGCGGATAACAGCACGGATACGGGCGAGAAGCTCACGCGGCTCGAAAGGCTTTGCGATATAGTCATCAGCACCCATCTCCAAACCTAACACGCGATCAGTTGTATCCCCTTTTGCGGTCAGCATAATAATAGGTACTTTATTGGTCATATTATTCTTGTTGCCACGAATTTTTTGACATACTTGCATGCCATCCATGTCAGGTAGCATCAAATCAAGTACGACCAAATCGATATCACGCTCTTTGGTATCTAACAGATCAAGGCCTTCTTGACCCAAACCTGCATGATGGACGTCATAGTAATTCATGGTCAAATAATCACTGATCAGCTCTGCTAAATCTGGATCATCTTCAATCAATAAAATCTGCTTGCTCATGGGATATCCTCTAATTGTTCTTATAATTTGCCAAAGGTCTAATGTGTGCTAGTCGCTTAACTATGATAACTATGATAGAAGTATCAATAGTTTTTACATTCTATGCCATTAAACCTCTGAGCCTCTAAGTTTTCAGGTGTTTTAGAGTACTGAACTATCATGATGATAAAAATACGTAGTGATAAAGATAGTCCTAAATACTCGGATAGTGCTATATATAGTACGACTATATTGCCTAATGATGCTGTTACAAAACAAGATAGGCTTTGTTAATGTTTCTACCAAATGTAACTGTCAGCGTGAATGGCTATGACACGATGACTTTTTTGCCTTCAGAGTCAATAGGTAAGTCAGCCAAGCAAATTAAACTATCGTTACTCACACCAGCAATCAAATATTGTTGCGTGGTCGGATCATACTCAACAACCTCAATAGGCTGGCGTGTCAAACGCTGGTCTTGGCCAATAATCCAGACATTGGCGGTCAACGGTTTAAGCGGCATATAAGGCGGTTTTTGTAACTCTGTTAAGTCAACATCATGTAAGGCGCGCTTGGGCACGATAGTACCTACGTCTATTTGTCCATAATTGACTCGCCCCGTGACCTTCATTTCTGGTTGTAGCTTGTCACGGCTGGCTTCATTGTCAATGACGTTAACATACACCAACAGTTTTTTTGGCTGGCTGGTAGGCACAAGCTTACTGACCTGACCTGTAAACTTGTCAGTGATACCTTCGGTCGTAAAATTGACAGTCTGACCAACTGAAAGCTGAGGCTCCGCTTGAATGGGTAGTGTCGCCGCAAAGTGCAATTTGGTCTCGTCACTAATTTCTAATAGGGGCGTGCGCGCCGCCATTTTTTCACCAGTTGTGGCATATAGGTTTTCTACACGACCTGAAAAGCTAGCAGTTATCGTCACCAAATTATATTGTGGGTTCGGTTTTTTAGTAGCAGTTTTTATACCATTACTATCGGCGTTATCACTATTATCTGTCACAAGGTTTGCTGCTGACGACTCTTTTTTATCATTGTTAGTATTATTTACATTAGCATCATTATCAACAGATAAAGCCTTAGTAGAGCTAGAGTCAGAATTGTCGTCAATACTTGGTGTATTCTCTGGTTTCTTATTATTGGTAGTGCTTGTCACTATCTCTTCTTTAGAAGAGTTGGCTTCTGTAGATGTGTCTGATTTTACGGTAGGATCACTCACCGCCGCCAAACGCCTGACAACTAGTAAAGGCGTACCTTTTTCTACCCATTGACCTTCGCTAACGAACGTTTTTTCTATATTGACGGGATGTACTGCAAAAAATTTGGTTTGTTTGATAGGCTCGATGCTACCTTGCAGCCCTAGACTTGGCTGATAACGGGAAGACTTTATACTGAGTATGTGTTCTGGTGTGATCGTGACACTATCACTGGTAATGACAACGGGGGAGTCTGCCGTTGCCGTGTTTTCAGGAGCGACTGATTCATTCTCAGATGGTGAGGGTTGACAAGCAGCAAGCAATAAAACGCTGAGCAAGTAGAGGCTTTTTTTGGAATGTTTAAAGGCTGTCATAGCAGTCACCGTTATAGTCGTCGTTTCATTATATAGTGAATAGATACGCGGTGGAACAATTGCGCCACACTTACTAATCTTAGATGCGTAAGCGTTTGTCATAAGAAAATAGATGAGGTTGCCGACTTATTAAATAAGAACAGCGGTTTATGATACTCATTAGTTAGAACATTAATTCGCTAATGACTGGAAAAGCATCAATAACTGTGCTAAAACAAACATAACGAAATACTGTGATACATTTTTATCACAAAAGAAAATTATTCAGCAATGTGGTTATTGATTCTATATAATGCAGGGATATCATAAAGTTGGTTGCCTCGTTGTTTAAATGACGTTGTCACTGACAGTAAGTGAGTTCAAAAACTTTTGAGTGTTTTAAGAGATAATACGACTTTGCTTGATGGTTATAGAAGTAAAATATTAGGCCTAAAAAGCTAAAAATCGCACTCAATTTTATGAGCTTATTACGAGCAAAGTGCGTATAGTAACTCATGTTGACGCTGTGTTTGATGGGCAGACACTGATAAAAGGTATTCACTGTCATAAAAGGTCTAATGAAGTCTCAGTCTTTTGTATTGGTCTCATATTGACTGATATCATGACTTAAGATGATTGTTAGAGCTTTATATAGACAGAGAGCGTTACGAATAAATAGTCGTTCATAGGATAATGATAATGGAAAATAATTTTGAAGGTTTGAAAGTAATGGTGATTGATGATTCAAAAACCATTCGCCGTACCGCAGAAACCTTGCTACAAAAAGCGGGTTGTGAAGTCGTAACCGCTATAGATGGCTTCGATGCCTTAGCAAAAATTGTTGATAACAACCCAGATATTATTTTTGTCGACATCATGATGCCGCGCTTAGATGGCTATCAGACTTGTGCACTCATAAAAAATAACCCTGATTATGCTAATAAACCCGTGATTATGTTGTCATCTAAAGATGGCTTATTTGATAAAGCCCGTGGCCGCATCGTCGGATCTGATGAGTATTTGACCAAACCATTTAGTAAAGATGAGCTTTTTGATGCGATTAACCAGTACCGTTAATCAGCTCTATAGACTCAAATATAGTGATTGCTAAGATTAAAAATAATGACTCACTATTTAAGTGACTAACATACTAAGTGACTAGCATAAAAATAAATCACGAATAAGTTGTTGGCCATTATTTTCAGTCGTTTTATCAACAATATATCCTCATAGATATTTTAGAAAATAAAGGAAAATCCTATGGCTACCGTTTTAGTCATTGACGACTCACCATCAGAAATGGCGAAATTTCGCGACATGCTTTCTAAAAATAACTTTCAAGTACTAGAAGCATCAAATGGCGAGCAGGGCTGTCAGATGGCAGCTGATCATCTGCCAGATGTCATTTTAATGGATGTAGTAATGCCAGAAATGAACGGTTTTCAGGCTACGCGAAAAATCACTCGCGGCAAAACCACCGCTCATATACCTGTCATTATGATCAGTACCAAAAATCAAGAAACCGATAGAGTGTGGGGCAAGCGTCAAGGTGCCAAAGAGTATATGAATAAGCCAGTCGATGAAAACGTATTGGTCAATATGATTCGCAAAGTGATGGAGTAACTTGTGGCCTCTAGAGGATTCATTGAGCTTCTGCGTCTAGCAGATTTGGCACGTGCGCGCAAAAGCGGTCGCCGCGGTGGTCAAGAGTTTGATTGGCAAGGGGTGGTATTTGAGATTGGTGGTCAGCGCTTAGTTGCTCCTATGGGTCAGGTATCAGAGGTGTTATCCATGCCAGAATACACTAGCTTACCTCTAGTAAAGCCTTGGATGCTAGGTATTGCCAATATTCGCGGACGACTACTACCTTTGACGGATTTGTCACGCTTTTTACAAGTGCCAAGCCGCTTGCCACAGCTAAGCCAGCGCAAAGTTATTGTGATCGATCACGATAATAACTTTTCAGGGCTACTGGTCGATCAAGTGCTTGGTATCGAACAGTTCACTCAGGAACATTACCGCCCAGAAGCGATTGATTCCAATTCACCATTTGCACCTTATAACCATGGTAAGTTTTTGAAAGACGAGCAGGAGTGGTACGTTTTCATGCCAAGCTTGCTGGCACAAGATCTGCAGTATTCAGATGCTGCGGTATAGTAATCGACAATAAAACATCTATTTATTCGGTAACGACAGATTAATAGCGGCTGACACGATACAGTGGGATGTCAGTTTATACAGGCTTTGCTAATCATTGTTTTGATAACAACAAGATTGTCAAAGTCAGTCACGATAAGACTTTGACGATTGTTTGAAAGGGATACGCAAGATGAGTGATGTTAAAAGAAAACCTGTAGCTGGTACAGGCAACACAACTGTAGAAGGCAAAGAGACCAATAATACGTGGAAGCTATTATTAGGATTTTTTATTCTGCTGAGTGTGGTCTGTGTCGTTTGGCTGGCTAACGCGGTGTTATCGGTGAGTCAAGACTTTACTAACTTTAATCAAACAATTGTTTTACCAGCACTTGTCTTTGCTATCGGTGCTTTGGGTATTATGTTTGCCTCGTATCAATTGCTTAAGCAACGTGGTGGATCAGAGCGTTTGCTGATTGAAAAAGAAACCTTACGCCGCCGTCAAGAAGCAGAAGCAGAGTCTGAACGAGCTCGTCAAATTCAAGAAGAAAATGAACGTAACCAGATCGCTATTCTACGCCTACTTGATGAGTTAGGGGATTTGGCAGAAGGTGATTTGACGGTCAATGCTACCGTGTCAGAAGACTTTACAGGGGCAATTGCTGACTCAGTCAACTTCGCAATTGACCAATTACGTCAATTGGTTTTGGTTATTAACAGTACTGCCGACCGAGTTGCACAGTCTTCAGATCAAACGCAGATGAACGCTGTTGAGCTTGCTGAAGCTTCTGAACATCAAGCGCAAGAAATTGCTGGTGTATCAGCCGCTATTAATGAGATGACCGTGTCAATTGACCAAGTTTCGAATAATGCATCAGAGTCTGCGACGGTTGCTCAGCGTTCAGTTGCCATTGCCTATAATGGGGCAGAAGTTGTACAGCGTTCGATTGAAGGTATGAACGTTATTCGTGATCAGATTCAAGAGACATCGAAACGTATCAAGCGCCTTGGTGAGTCTTCTCAAGAGATTGGTGATATCGTTGGCTTGATTAACGATATTGCAGACCAAACCAACGTTCTGGCATTGAACGCCGCCATTCAGGCATCGATGGCAGGTGAGGCTGGTCGAGGCTTTGCAGTTGTTGCTGATGAGGTTCAGCGTCTGGCTGAGCGTTCAGCGAATGCGACCAAACAGATTGAAACGTTGGTAAAAACCATTCAGGCGGATACTAATGAGGCTGTTATGTCGATGGAATCGACGACATCTGAAGTAGTACGTGGTGCTCGTTTGGCAAAAGATGCTGGTGAAGCACTAGAAGAGGTACAGAGCGTTTCTAACACGTTGGCTGACTTGATTCAGAACATCTCAAATGCTGCATTACAGCAGGCTGAATCTGCTGGCCATATTTCTCATACTATGAATATCATTCAAGATATTACTTCACAAACCTCATCTGGTACGTTGGCCACAGCACGTTCTATTGGTGAGTTGAGTGAAATGGCTGCCGCACTACAAGAGTCGGTTACTGGCTTTAAAGTATCGAACGATGATGAATTGTTAGATGATGAAATGATTAACTCTGAACAAACTTTATCAGAAATTGTCTAACCTTTTAGCTTGAATATTGAATCGGTATCGATACGTCTTTTTGTATAAGATTTTAATTAAAATGCTGTATAGGTTCTGACGCCGTGCAGCATTAATAATAGCAGGCGACGTGAACAATCATATACAAGTAGAAAAGGCTCTATCTAATACATTTGAACCTGTATGGGGTGATGAGATGATACAGGGCGATAGTGCTAATTTACAGCAATGGCAGAGATATATAGAACAAGAGATTGGCTTTATATTGCCAAATACACAGCTGCAGTGGTTGACCAATGCCATTGACCACACAGCAACATTAAATGGACTCACTACTCAGCAGCTCTGGTATCAATTACCAAAGAATAATGAGATTCGTCAGCAGCTATTAGACAAAGTGCTCATTCATGAGAGTCGCTTTTTTCGTCATAAACCTTCTATCGATTTCATCACACGATATGCAATAGACAAGTGTGCAGATGACAGGAGTAAGCCCTTTCGCATTTGGAGCGTTGGTTGTGCAAGTGGGCACGAGACTTGGTCACTGGCCATGAGTCTGACAGCAGCGCAGTTATCCAATCATGTGATACTGGGAACAGATGTGAGCGAGCAAGCGATTACAAACGCGCGATTAGGACAATATGATCAACGGCAGTATTCATTAATTCCTCAAAATTGTCAGCAGTTTGTTTACCCTTTGATCACCAAGAATGCAGGTAATGAGCTGAGTATGGCTGATACTTCTAGTAAAGTAGAAAGGTCTATCAATACTCAGTTTGACTGGCAAGTAGCGCCAGCTTTACGACCTTATGTTAGCTTTGCTCTACACAATGTTATTGAACAAAAATCACCCACTTCGCATCTTCAAAATGTGATTATCTGCCAAAACATGCTGCTGTATTTTCGCAAGTTTGATCAGCGTGATATTTTGGCATGGCTATCAGAGCAGTGTGCGGTAGAGGGATATATTATATTGGCTCCAGGTGAGGCGTTGTTTTGGCGCCCTTCGAATATGCGCCGTATTGCGCACCCACAAGTGAATGTGTGGCAAAAAATTAGTGCCTAAATTAGTGCCTAGACGAGTTAGGATAAACCTATGAAAAAGCAGCCCAATGACATAGTGACGCTTGAGTGGTTGTCGCCACTGCTCAATCAGCAATTATCACAGATATCTGATGGCTGGCAATCAGGTGCTGATATCGACAGTTATCAACAGATGACATCGCACTACTATCAAGTTAGTGGTGCGCTGACTATGATTCGCTTGCCTCTACTAGCAGATCTTGCCAATAAGTTGAGTTTTATGGCGAGCTTGGGGGCTAGTCACAATCTGTCTGCTAGAGACTGTCAAATAGGCAAGTTTTCTCATAAGTTATTGCAACATGCGCTCAATCAATATACGCATCTAGGCAAATACAACCGTGCTCTAATAAATAAGGCTACTAATGAGCTTGCTCAGATACTATCGCAACGAGGTGTGGAAGCAGATGCATTTATAGATGCTACTGATACCCAGCATGCGCATCTAAACAATGATGATACTCATGAAGATATGGTTCATGAAGATATTGTCAATAGCATTCAGATCGCAGTACCCACGAGTAATGTTACGACCAATTTAGAAGATCAACACTATCAGCAGATGTTACTGGTGTGGCGACAGCAAGTACAAAAATTGCTGGTTGCCAATATCAATCAGGCACCTGTTCTACAAATTTTAGAAAAAGTTAGTCAATATCTATGGCAGAATACTCAAGACAATGATTTACAGCGTCTATGGTATTTGAGCGAGTTGTGGCTGAGTGATCTTGCCCATAATGAAGCGCCATCACCTGAATATTATGCGCCACTATTAGGTCAGCTTGATCGCGTCATAGAATCTGCTACTCAGCCCACGCACTTATCTTCGAGCCTTGTTAAAGGCTTGATCAACAGTGTCTATATTCAGCTCATCTACCTAGAGAATAGTAGCGAGCGAACTCAATCTACCCTTAATGAGATATCACAGCGTGAGCCTGCGACCTTACGTTTTTTAACGCGATTGCTCAGTGAGATTGAGACTCTTATCTTCAATCTAGATAAGCCAGATACGCTAATAAATCCTCTACGATATATAAAGAGCCAGCTTGAGAGTCGAGGTTGGGTGCAATATGCGTCGCAAGTTGAATCGATCCTTACAGATTTAGAGCAAGCACGCTTATCAGAGACAGAGTTTACGCAGCAGCAATGGCACATAGAGCGCAAGTTACAAGAGCTATATAGTGCTATTTACGATACCGAGCAGGCAATATCACTCAAAATTGGCGCTTCTTCTTTTGCTATTATACCTGAAGCGTTTGATAGCAGTGATGTAAAGGATAAAGATAGACATGAGTCAGTTTCTACTGACAGTGACTTACGTGAGCTACGTATTGCCGTTGAAGAGATCAAGGAAAGCTTTAACGAGTATATACAACGTCAAGATATCCAGTCTTTACCAGTCATTGCTGACTTTGACAAGATTGCCCATGCTTTTGATGATATGGGACTGCCAGTCATTAGTGAGACGATAGAAAATATAGGCAGTATATTCACACAACTGCTCACTCATGAGGTTGCTGTACTTAGCTGGGATGTGACCCAAGCCTTGGCGGAGAGTCTGACCTCGATTGAATTGTTACTCGACTATCTTGCGCAGCAAGTCTTTGATCAAAACTTATTGACGCAGGCAAATGAGTATGCAGCGAAAGCATCACAGCTTCTTAATGCGTATGCGAAATCACCAGAAACAACTAACGATACATGGCTGACGCAAAAGCCAGTCGCGATGAATGTGCTTCGTTATGATGATAGTGGTGAGATCGCACCTGTGACCAGCTCAGATAATGAAACGGTGATAGCAACGCAAGATACCACTGATACTAATCCTAATGTAGAGAGTGATGCATTGCTGCGTGCTCGTGAACAACTCAAGCCTGACAACTTTGAAGTTGATGAAGAGATTCGTGATATTTTTATCGAAGAAGTGAACGACGTCATTACTGATTTAGAAGATTTTCTTCCTATTTGGCAGCAGGATTCACAAAATCTAACACCCTTGACCGAAGTCCGTAGAAGCTTTCATACCTTAAAAGGCTCAGGCCGCATGGTTGGTGCCTTTAGCATCAGTGAGATGGCGTGGTCAATAGAAAACCTACTTAACCGTCTGTTGGATAAGACACTCCCTGTAACAGACGATGTCGTACGTCTGGTAATAGAGACGGCGGAACGTTTGCCAGTGCTACTGACAGATTTTGCCGCACAACAATTACCGAGCTCTGATCCTGCTATTACTATTCTGAAAAGTCGTAACCTAATGACGCAGCAGCCTGTCAATGCTGGTTTAGATACGTTTGAGACTGGAATCACTGAAACATCAGCTGAAGTAGCGTTAGGTATCAATGACTCTGATTCAATGGATGATGTATCGTTAGAAACATTACTTTCGAGCGTTGATGGTGCTGAAGGAGCAGATTCTGAAAGCAATAATACAAATATACCAGAATCGCTATCTGGTTTAGAGATTCCAGCAGTACTTATCCCGTTTATGCAAGAAACCGAGCAATTAGCAGCCGATGCGAATGATTCAGATCCTGATATTAAAGAGATATTTATAGAAGAGGCCGAGGAAGTACTTGCCGAAATCGTACCTTTATATGAAGGTTGGCAGCTAGCATCGACTGACCTTGCCGCTCTAAAAGATATCCGTCGCGGTTTTCATACTCTAAAAGGCTCTGGTCGCATGGTGGGCGCTAATTACACCGCCGAGCTAGCATGGGCGATAGAGAATATGCTTAATCGCGTATTGGATCATAGTGTTATTGTCTCAAATGATATGTGTCAGCTGATGTCAGATGTATTGGCCGCTTATCCTGAAATGTTAGTAGCATTTGAAAATAACAGCCAAGATTACCCAGCTTTAGTGCCCTTATGGATTGCCTGCGCCAATGCCTATAGTAAGCAACAGGGTGATGCGTTTAGTTACTCTCGCTTATATGAGCAAGCAACAAGCCATTCTGAAGCTGAAGCTGAAGCTGACGCCGCGCAAGAGCCTGTATTGATGACTAGCATAGACGAAGACAATCCTACCTATGATGAGACTAATGAAGCGATAGACATGACGCTACAGACCTTCCATTCTGTCAACGAAAAAATGGCAGAGGCAACTGTTGTTTTAGCGCCTCAAAGCGAAGAAGAAAAAGCATTTTGTAAGATATTTATTGATGAAGCAGAAGAGTTACTTCATCACATTGATCAATTTGTCAGCGACAATCAAGATCAGCAACTGATTGAGATAACGGATGAAATAGTACGTGCATTTCACACATTACGAGCCGCATCTGGCTCCAGTGCTTTGGCTGCTATCAGCGAAGTTAGCGCAGCGATAGAGCACAGTTTGGAGCTATTGCATCAGCAAGATATAGCGATGAGTGCCCAACATCTAGAGGCTTTAGCGCAATCTGCCAAGCTGATAAATGGTTATTTAAGTAGCTACAAACAAAATATTCAGCAGCGTAGTGTCATAGTAGAAGATTCACACAGTCAGCAAGAGCAAGACATAGCGTCATTGCAAGCAATGCTGGCTGAGCAGTATGTCATTAGTGATGCTGATGCGACCGTTGTTACTAATAGCAAACCAACGATAGAAGAGCTATTAGATAATAATATCGACACGTTGTTAGATGCTGAGTGGGGGTTAGAGGAGGCGCTCGGTCATGCTGAAAAAGAACACAGTCAAGACTATATCGCGCAGCAAATTTCACAAATCACCTGTTTAATAGATAAAGCTCAAGCATTTCCAAAATTCATTACCGTTCTGAATGAGCTAGGTAATGCCTATAGTTACCTGAGTGATAATATTGATAAAGCGAGAGATAGAGATATTCAATCTATTCTGCTATCAGGTCATGCCCAGTTGATTGGGCTATTCGATGCCCTAGCTGGTAGTACGTCATTGAAAATAGACCAGCAGGTAATGAGTGAGCTACAAGGTATCTATCAAAATGATAACCTTGACGATAACGACGAAGGCTTTGTCGTTCGAGCTATTTCAGCACCTAAAATCCAATTTGAAACGATTGATACGGATATTGAGCTATTAGAGATTTTCTTAGAAGAAGCTCAAGAACTTGATAACGCCCTAGATGAGAGTTTCAATAAATGGCGTGACGATATTACTAATATCAACTCGCTAAAAGTATTACAGCGTCATTTGCACACCATTAAAGGTGGCGCACGGATGGCTGGCATTCGTAGTATTGGTGATCTAACTCATGAAGCAGAAAGTGTTTATGAGTCTTTTGTAGAAAACAGACGAGAGCCGACGACACAGTGGCTTGAGATTATGCAAATGGTGCAAGACACGATGTCGCAACAAGTGATGCATATCGTGAATCATAAAAAATCCTTTTTCACCTCAGAGCTGATTGAGCAACTAAGAACGTTTGAAAAAGAAAAAACCTTACCAGAAACGGTAGAGCTGATCATACCAGTACCGAAAAACTATTTTGAACCAGACATTCAAAACGTAGTGGCGGATGAGGCCATTAGCAATACCGAAACATCAGAATTGCTCAGCCTAGACACTATGATTAAGCAATCATGGGCTAATGGGTTGCCTGATCCAGACATATTATCGGTGTTCTTAGAAGAGGCGGAGGAGCTTACCAATCGTAATAAATACCTGCATTTGTTCTTGAACGACACAAATAATACCACAGCATTACAAGCACTTCAGCGAGATCTGCATACGATTAAGGGCGGTGCCCGAATGGTGACTGCGTCCGGTATCGCTGATTTGGCTCATGAGATGGAGTCGGTTTATACGGATTTTGTGAGTAACCGTCGTCCCCCTACTCAGAAAGTATTAGAGTTGCTAGTTGCCAGTCATGATTGGCTTGCTGATGCCGTATTTATACTTCAGCATCATGTCAATCCGCCAACGCCTGCACTATTGATCGAGGCGTTAGAGCAGTTTGGGAGAAATCCTGATAGTCTCAAACAAGTTCCTAAAGAATCCCTACAGTCTCAGCGCGAAGCAATTTTGATTGCCAAAGAAAACCAAGACCCTCACTATCTTGCAAAAGATATTAGCGAGATGCCATCTATGTTCAGTAATACCAATAAGGAGGACGACAGCACTAGTAGTAATGAAATGATTCGTATCTCAGGTGGTCTGATTGAGCATATGATTAATCTATCTGGTGAGTCAGCGATTAACCGCGCCCGTATTGATATGGGTATTAGTAGCTTGACCAACAGTATCGAAGAGATGGGTACAACGGTACAGCGACTGGCAGATCAGTTACGCCGTATGGAGATTGAGCTTGAAGCTCAGATTTTGTCACAAATAGATGATGAGCTGATTGATAATGAGGATTTCGATCCTCTCGAGATGGATCAGTATTCTTCACTGAATCAATTATCAAAATCATTGACAGAATCTGCCTCGGATTTGGTGGATATTAACCATACTCTATTAGAAAAGACTCGTGATAGTGAAAGCCTGTTGCTACAGCTATCGCGGACACAGACTGAGTTGCAAGATGGGCTGATGAATTCGCGTATGGTACCATTCACGCGTCTGACACCGCGTCTTGAGCGTATTGTTCGGCAGACGGCTAATGAGTTGAATAAATCGGTTGAGCTGACCATCATCAACGCTGATGATGAGATGGACAGAACCATCCTAGAGCGGATTACCTCACCGCTTGAGCATATGCTACGAAATGCTGTCGATCACGGTATCGAAACCACATCAGCACGTCTAAAAGCAGGTAAAGAGCGCAGTGGTAATATTACGCTTGAGGTACATCGTGAAGGTAGTGAGATTGTCATCCAACTATCAGATGATGGCCGTGGTATCGATGTAGAAGCGGTAAGAAATAAAGCGATCTCTCAAGGTCTTATTGATGCAGACGATGACAGTCTCTCTGATCTTGATATTATGCAATATATCTTTAATGCTGGGCTGAGTACTAGTAAGCAGGTGACACAGATCTCTGGACGCGGCGTTGGCATGGACGTTGTTATTAGTGAAATTCGTCAGTTAGGCGGTGCGGTCTCTGTTGTCTCCGAGCTTGGCAAAGGCTCTAAATTTACGATGCGCTTGCCATTGACTGTTGCTGTTTCTGATGCGCTGGTTGTGCGCGCCGCAGATCGTTACTATGCAATACCATTGGTACAGATTGAGCGCGTGGTACGGGTTAACCCAGAAAAGCTCTATGACTATTATCATTCAGATGATGCTACATTGAACTTTGAAGACACGGAATATCGTGTACGCTATCTCAACGAGATCTTATCTGGTAATAAACTGAACGAGCTGGTGGTTAATACCAACACCAGTCTGCCGCTGATTATTATTAAAAACCGCACAGGGCAAAATATTGCACTGCAAGTTGATCAGATTGCAGGATCACGTATCGAAGTTGTTGTTAAGCCTCTAGGACAGCAACTATCAAACATACCAGGTATTTCAGCGGCTACTATCATGGGTGATGGCTCGGTAATGCTCATCCTAGACTTAATTGCATTAATGCGTAACGCACAGCTGGTCAAAAACCTCTCAAAATCTGCGAGTACCAAGCGAGGACGTATCGCCACCAAATCAACGATACTGGTAGTCGACGACTCAGTAACTGTACGTAAGGTAACGTCTCGCTTCTTGGAGCGTCAAGGATTCAATGTGGCGGTTGCAAAAGATGGCATCGATGCAATCGAGATACTACAAGATACAACACCAGATATGATCTTGTTAGATATCGAAATGCCGCGTATGGATGGATTCGAGGTGGCGACTCAGGTCAGATTCAATAGTCGATTACAGCATATCCCAATTATTATGATTACCTCACGTACTGGAGAAAAACATCGTGAGCGTGCTCTAGAGATTGGGGTGAACGACTATATGGGTAAACCATTCCAAGAAAAAGAGCTTCTTGAAAAAATTCAAAGACTACTAGGTGAAGAGGTTAGCCTAACTAATGACGGATAATGCACGTGTTTTAGCACTGCGGCAAAAAAGCAATCATGATATCAAAGTGCTGGTGATGGCAGAGGATCATCGCCAGCGCTTGGCTTTTTCAGATACCGTACGTAGTTGCGGCTTTACCCTTGTAGGTTGTGTGTCAAGAGCACAGTGGCAAGAAAAAAGTGAGCTGTCTAATGCAGATATTGATATTTGGCTGATAGACAGTGATTACGACGACAGTGTAGCAACCGCAACAATCGCGTCAAAATCAGCGGCTGTCTTGGTGGGCTTTAGCCAAGCACCGTATCTCAATGAGGCACAGCAATATGGTAAATGGCAGCGTAAGTTAAAACGTAAACTTGCAAAGCTTTTAGCACTACCAGCCCTGATCGATACTCCCGAATACAAGGGCGATGACACTGAAAGAAGCTGGCAGTATGTCGTGTTTCTGGGCGCGTCTATGGGCGGCCCTAGTGCGGTAAAAGAATTTTTAGACAATGTGCCAGCGACACTGCCAGTGTGTATTTTATTGGCGCATCATTTCAATCAGACCATGATTGGTACGTTACCACGGATACTCAATCGCCATAATGATTGGCGCTGTGAGGTTATCGCGTCCTCGCAGCGTTTGCGAGCAGGGCATTGCCTCATAGCCCCTATTGATAAGCAAATAGTCTGTGATTCAGCTGGTAGGGTCATCTTGTTAGATCAAGCATGGAGCGGTGAATATAAGCCTGCTATTGGTCAGATTCTAAAAAACACCAGTGATGTCTATGGTAGCGATCTAATCAATATTATATTTTCGGGTATGGGCAATGATGGCTCTCAGTATTTGGATATGGTTCAAGACAACAACAGCCAGTTGTGGGCGCAAGACCCTAGTCTGAGTGCATGTCCGAGTCAACCTCAGGCTATTATTGACTCAGGGTATTGTGGTTTCGTTGGTAGTCCGACAGATTTGGCAAAAAAACTGACTGATTATATTGGTGAAAGGGCAGCAAGCCATTCACGCTAACTGATTGTGAGCGACGTATGAAACAAATTTTGAAACACTCATTTGAAGCGGTAAGTTTACTGACCACGAACAATGGTATGCTCGATGTGACTATCGTGCCAGCATCTAACCAACCCGATTGGATTATTCCGAGCAGTTTGATTTTGAGCGTCGACGATTATCAAGAGCGTATATCCAAGTATCAGTGGCAAGAGCAAAATCTTGCTGTCTTTCACTTGTTACCGCAAGATAGAACACCAGAGAAAGTCATCATACTAGAGGGTAATACCACCGAGCATCGATTTGCTTTGCAAACGGCAGGTGAGTTGCGCCAATTACAAGCCCGTATTTCTGACGTCAAAGATACAGAGCTTCCCGAGCAGTTTGCGGATACTAGCGTTGATAAAATAGAAGGGCAGTCTGACGAAAACGTTGTGCTCTCTTATCTGTATCAAACCGTTATGATTGACGATAATGTTTATTTGGTACCAGACTTGGACAAAATTGCGCATCATTTGGTGAATTTAGATGACTAGATTCTCGTCTAAGTTTCAGTTATGCTTCACCTCATAGGTAGTACCCGAGCAATGCTGATTACTTTTTGTTATTGAATGAGTTGCTGCCCTATATATAATATCAATTATAAATAACGTTTAATAAAAACTATAGAGCCGCTCATGAATAATTCTAACGTATCAAAATGGTCGCTCAGCAGTCGTATATTTCATTGGATCAGCGCAGTTTTATTATTGATCACATGGGTGATGATACTGCTGCATGAAAATCTCGATAGCAATCTCTATATCGGATTTCACAAAGCGTTTGGGGTAAGTTTGTTGTTTTGGATGATTGCGCGAGTTATCAACCGCATCTTTACCAAAGCGCCACCGTCTATACCAATGCCAAAATGGCAATCGCTGATCTCTAAGTTGTCGCATTTTGCTCTCTATGCTATTTTAATCGCCATGCCGCTTGCTGGTTTATTGATGACGGTATATGGTGGTCGTCCTGTCGATATCTTTGGTTTATTCCAAATACCCGTGTTTGTGACTCCTGATAGGAGTTTGGCACGCTTTTATAATGATTTACATACCGATATTATTTGGCCGATGATTATTGGCTTTACAGCGCTGCATATTGGTGCTGCCTTGTATCATCAGTTTATCAAAAAAGACAATTTAATATCACGTATGAAATGATCTGCTACTGATCAATGCTCGGATGCTGTATACAGCATGCCGTACCAGTAAACTTAAAGATGCAAAAAAGCCCTAAGTATATTACTTAGGGCTTTTTAAGTGATAAATGAGAGTGCTTGCTGTCTAAAGGTCTGATTACAAATTTACTTTTTGTGTTCAGGTAAATTAATGTTCATCTCTAACACATCTAAGCTATCTTCTGAGCGATGATTGATATTGACATCATCAATCTGCACGCCATTCACATATTTGTTAACCACTTCTAAGATTTCACGTTTCATTTTTTCGATACGATCAACCGTTAGGCGGTTATTTAGACGATTTTCGCTAGCAACGATAACCTTGAGGCGTTCGGTAGCTAGATTGGCACTGCCTGCACTACTGCCATCGTCAGTACCGAATAGGCTACTCCAAAATCCTTTTTTCTTAGTCATCATTAACCCCCAAACCAGCGCTGTAGTAAACTCTTTTTCTTCACATCAATATGACGTAGTGGACGCTCTTCGCCTAAGAAACGGGCGACGATATCATCATAACATTGACCAGCAACAGAGTCGGTATAATGAATAACAGGCTCACCGTGGTTCGATGCTTCGAGCACAGAATGGCTCTCAGGCACAACGCCGAGCAATGGTACTTTTAAGATGTCATTTGAGATAGTGTCGATGTCCATCATCTCGTTCGCAGCAGCACGTTCTGCATTGTAACGAGTGATAACCAAGTGCTCACGTACAGAGCCTAGGTTTTCTTCAACCTTTTTCGTTTGACTTTGCAAAATACCGATGATGCGATCCGAGTCACGTACTGAAGAGATCTCAGGGTTGGTAACAATGATGGCTTCGTCAGCGTGATACATGGCCAACTGTGCACCGCGCTCGATACCAGCAGGTGAGTCACAGATGATATAGTCAAACTGTTTAGACAGCTCAGTCATGACCTCTGCGACACCTTCGTCCGTCAATGCGTCTTTATCACGCGTCTGACTAGCAGGAAGGATATACAGGTTTTCAAGCTGTTTGTCTTTGACAAGTGCTTGCGACAAGCGTGCGCTACCGGTAATGACATCAACGAAATCATAAACAATTCGGTTTTCACAACCCATGATCAAGTCTAGATTACGTAGACCTACATCAAAATCAATTACAACCGTTTTATAGCCACGCAATGCTAAACCAGCGGCAAAAGAGGCGCTAGTCGTGGTTTTGCCTACACCGCCTTTACCTGAAGTGATTACAACTATCTTCGCCACAATGGCACACTCCTATGAATCAATGGGATATCTTTTATATAAATAGCACAATTGCATGGTATTTATCTACTAACTATATATGTACTATCTGCGAAGATAGCCTAGCATAAATATATAGATATTTATAGCAAGTCTATATTAAAGCAGAAAAACAACTGAGATATGAGCTATAAAGGGCTTTTGCTTATAAATTTTACAGTTAATGGCGATAATTTTTAGCCGTATGATAGCTATTTAAATATACGGCAAATAACGTTAGAACCAACACTTAATAATAGCTCAATTGTAACGATTAATTTAATATATCTTGTTTTATTTATCTGACACAGCAGCTTATATAATTACAGCTTACCTTACCCAGTTTACTTTACTAGACAATCACCTAACCGTTTATTATTTTTAACTGAGTAATAATTAAGCTTCATCCATAACGGTAAACACCAATCCTTCACCTTCTACAAACTTGACTTGTACAGGTTTATCAATCACATGCTCTGGCAGATTGTCTCGTAAGCAGTAAGTGCCTGCTACAGAAACCAGAGAAGGATTGAAAACTTGGCAAAAAATGCGGGCATCTTTGTCGCCTGTTGCGCCTGCAACCAAGCGGCCTTGCGCACGTCCATAGACATGTAAGCTGTTGTCAGTGATGGCTTCAGCACCGCTATTCACACTGTTTGTCAAAATCAAATCGCCGCCGACATGGTTTAAGCTTTGGCCTGAGCGTAGCATCTGGTCGTAGATGAGGCTGGTAATATGCTGAGCACTTAACAATGTCTCATCTGGAAGACTGGAGATGGTGGTTTCAGTGGCAGGTATATTTGCCGCACTCTCGGTGCTAGTATCGTTGGCTGATTCTGTGCGATTATCTTCTTTAGGTTTATTGGACGGTGTAGGGGCTGTTTTGCTAGGTACGATACGTTCAATGCGTTTACCATCTGCAGGAAAGATGGCCAAGCGCTGCTCACGCGCTTGATCATCAAGTAGGCCTGTCACCACACCGATCGGCTGTAGTCCCCATGACCATAGTAGCTCTACTAAGGCAGATAAATCTTGCTCGACGTCGCTATCGATCAAGATAGGAATGTTGCTTGATTTATTGCTCAGTGTCTCAGTAAGCTGGGCTTCAATAGCGCCCAGATCGCTGGTACTAAACTGTAAACGCGAAAAGGTCAGCATTTTGCCATATAAGGCCAATGCCGGCGCCGTGTTTGTAGTTTGGCTATTGTTGTCTGAAACTGTCATATATAAACCCTTAAAAATAATTCTGTCGCTGTATTCACGGTGTCATTGTTATTATTGTGTCATGCTCATAGCCAGCTCTGCTATAGATTTAGCATGTCTTGATGCTTCCACTGTTGTACTTTTACTTGTGCTTCAAATGCAGTCAAACTGTCATCAATGATACTCGAAATCAGAGTATCAAGTGCACTATTATCGGTGTCTATTTGCGCGATACCACGGGCGATAGCGACCATCAATGAGTCAAGCCGCGCTGGATCAAGCAGGCGCTTATTTAAGGCATAAACAACGTTTTCACCGATGTTGTGTCCGACATGCTGCAGTTGTGATTCGATCAGGCTACCCGCGATAGGAATCATGCGCAAATAGCGTCGCAGCTCAGGAGTATTGGCTAGACCTTCTTCAATAGCGTTGCCCATTTCGCTGGCTAATAGACTGCCACCACCTGATGAGGCAGTCAGCTCCTGTAGTTTTGGTGCAAGCTCTGAGCGCAGAATGGATAATACAGCCGCTTCAATCTCAGCACGGTTGCGCGTGATGGCTGACTCGATAAAAGATTTGTGCGTTTCAGGGTTGGTCAATTCCTGCCTAAAATTTTGGATGGTCGTCAGGATGACACGATCAGAGAGCTCTTCTAATAATAGGTCAATATAGAACTTAATACGATTGATCCATGGCTGCGGGAGTACTTGGTAGCCAAGCTGGTACAATCGGCGTCCGATAACAACGGCTCTAAATAACCGTAACAAACGTAGCTGCGGAAAACAGCCTAAGACTTCGTACCAGTGGACAAAAGGGAAGAAAAACCAGCGATAATAGACTTTTTCTTTGATTGCGATTGCCCAGCGTAATAGTAATTCAGCAACCAAAAATATGGTAAAAAACCCACCAGCGGTACGCAACGGCTCATGCAACGTCGCCTGATACCAGTTGAGTCCCTCGCTGACTGACAGCCATTGTGCAGCATTGGCACTAAAGTCGCTCATCAATACAGCATCCAGACTGATCAGCAGAAGGTCAATACTGATAGCGATAAGCATCACGATATCATAAGTGAGCTTTAAACGACTGGGTTTTGGACGGTTTGGCCTTGGCGGCTCACTATTTGCAAGATGAGGCGACACCGGTGCAGTTGCAATAGGCGGGCTGGTAGTAGGAGAGGCGGGCACAGTCATACCTTATAAATGATAAATGGCACAAAGAAATGAGTAAATTTTTGACGGCTATTAAAAATAACCATCAAAAATCGATGCGTACATGATTAATCACATTATCAATGAATAAGGCCAAAAAACAACCCATCTATGATTAAAAATCATGCATAGCCACTTATAAAGTAATAATGATCATTTGCAACGCGACTATCATCAGTACAGTGCTCACGTATCATCATTAGCCCCTGCGTTATTGATTACTCAAGCGCTTATGGCAGTATGACTAGATTTTGTCCGTTATCGGACTATGAGTGCTGCGTCTTTTAAAAGGTATGTGATGACTTACGGCGTAAGTGAGTCATTTATTGAGCCACTTGAGTTTCAGGGGCTGTCTCAAAATCAGCCAGCATGTCAGTGATGCGCTGATCTTTTTGACGCCAGATGTGTTCAACCCAGTCAAACATCTGTGCTTTTATTGCCTCATCATTTTCATAGCCGCCTTGCTTAATTCCCTCAAACAACGCATCTGGTATATCAATATATCTTAGATCCACGCCCAAACGTTTGATATTGCCTTTCCACAGATCGCTATAGCTTGGTACGCCATCAGGATAGACGATGGTCATATCCAGTATGCCATCGATATCCTCGCCTAGGGCGTTAATCGCAAGGGATAAGCCGCCTGCTCGTGGTTTTAGCAAGTGCGTATAAGGAGACTGCTGTTTGGCATGTTTGGCCTTGGTAAAGCGCGTACCTTCTAGATAGTTGAGCAAGGTGAACGGCTTGTCTTTTAAAAGGGCACAGGCACGCTTGGCCTCTTCGATATCTTTACCTTTAAGTGCTGGGTTTTTGGCGATGGCTTCTTTGGAATGCCTGCGCATCATGGGGAAATCTAAAAAATAAAAAGCTTGCCCAACGATGGGAATATAGATCAGCTCAAATTTAGTAAAAAAGCGCGTCAATGGCAGGCGCTTTTCGCCAATGTATTGCACGATGCTGGTATCGACCCAAGATTGGTGGTTGCTGACCAGAAGGTATTTACCATCGATGCGAATATCATCTGGTAGGCTGATACGCCAATCTTTGCGAGGCAGCATGTCATCGATTAGTGCACTGTTGCTGCTGATCCAGTAAGTCGCGATTTTGATGACCGCTTTATCTGCAATAGGTGCACCCGTGATGACTTTGCTGACACCCATCAACCACAAAGGAATACTACCACCAAAGCTATTGGCAGTGATAACGCTTGCTGCTGTCGCTAATGAAACCGCCTTACCCAGTTTGGGCGTGCGTTTGTGCAGTTTTCGAATGGTAGATGTCAGTCGCATGCTTAATCCTCTTGGTTCAGTTTAATTAATAAGTAAGCCATATATTTCACAAGTCGATGTTTTAGATATTGCCAAAACTGCTCATATGATTGATGACCAATAATCCAGTGGACTAAGCGCTAATCATAGAAGCGTTGCTGGTTAATTCCTGATACAGCGGTCATTTGACGATGAGAAATTTGGCCACATAATTTTAGCAGAAACGTTTCGCAGTGTACGAGTGTAAACGTGACTAGTGATAACAAGGAACAGGTATTGGATAGTTTAGATGCTAAGAAATACCGTAAAGTTAATCTGCACTTCTCATACATAGGTGTGACAAAATATTACACAGAGTTAGATTGTAATTGCCATAATAATGACGAAAGTAAATAAGTACTTAATAAGATTAACGGACAATCTTGATAAAGCACGATTTATAATATTTTAAACTTATAGAGGAAATATCATGCGTAATACATTATTAATTGCAGCAGTAGCATCAGGTCTAGCACTTAGCGGTTGTACGACTGATCCAAACACTGGGCAGCAACGTTTGAATAAAGCTGCATTGGGCGGCCTAGTTGGTGCAGCAGGTGGCGCAACTATCTCAAAAGCAACAGGCGGCGAAAAGACTGGTCGTGATGCTGCTATCGGTGCGGCACTGGGTGCTGGCGTTGGTTATTACATGGAGCGTCAGGCTCGTCAGCTTGAGCAGCAAATGGCTGGTACAGGCGTGACTGTTAACCAAAACCCAACCACGGGTAACATTGATCTTGTTATGCCAGGTAGCATCACTTTCTCGTTTGATAGTGCAACACTTAACTCATCATTCAAGCCAACGCTAGACAAGCTTGCTTCAACCATGAACCAGTATAACCAGAACACAATCACGATCGCTGGTCACACTGATAGCCAAGGTTCAGCATCTTACAACATGGGTCTGTCACGCGACCGTGCTTACTCAGTTGCCAACTATCTAACGGCTCGCGGTATTGCTTCTAACCGTATCAATGTAGTTGCTTATGGCGAGTCACGTCCAGTTGCTACTAACAACACTGAATCTGGTCGTCAGCAAAACCGCCGTGTTGAGCTAACGGTTAATGCACCACAAAGCGTCAACTAATCGACAGTTCTATATAGCTATTTGATAGGTGCAAATGATTTTCACGCACTTATCTAGCAAAAAGAGTCAGCGATATGTTGGCTCTTTTTTTATGCGCTAAATTTTGATTGAACAAACTCGATAGTTAGGATAGCGCAGGTATAATATCTGCTGTCCAAAATAGAATAGTGCTCGTTTAGTATTTGATGACATTTTATAAAAGGATCATAAAGATTAATGATTATTAACATAAAATTAAGTATTGATAACGATTATCAATAACACTATAATTTGTTAGTGTTTTATTACTGAATAGTTACAAGCTTGATAATATGCGATAAGCATAAATATACGAGATCAAATCAGCTGATTAAGGCGTGATTTGATAATCGATATGATGGAAGCCATTTAACCAAAACGAATTTTGCTATCTCTTTGAGGATTTGTATGACGATTACCATAGAAACACGCCGTAAGATTTTACCAACTACTTTAGCTGTTGCACTTGCAGGATTGTTAATGGTATCGGGCTGTACCAAAAAAACCGAAGAAGACACTGCTCCTACTGAGATGCAGACAGAGGTTGTAAGCACAGAAACAGGCGACAATACAGAAATATCAGCTGCCGAAAAAGCACATATTGATAGGTTGGTCATCAGCTACGCAAATATGGCCCATGCAGCCTACAAGGATTCGCTAGAGACAGCCGAAAAACTCCAGACAGCGGTAAATACGTTTGTGGCAACACCGACACAAGCCAACCTTGATGCTGCCAAAGCTGCGTACAAAGCGGCTCGTCAGCCGTACTCACAGACGGAAATTTTCCGTTTTGATGAAGGGTTTGTGACGGCAAATGATAAGCGCGCGATCAAAAGCGTCGATAGCTGGGAAGGTCAAATCAACGCTTGGCCGCTAGATGAGGCGCTGATCGATTATGTCAGTGATGACTATGAAGGTGAGTACAACAGTCAAGAAAATATCATCAATAGCGATAGCATTACGGTCGGTAGTACCAAGCAAGATACCAGTACAATTACACCTGAGCTGCTTGCCGACATGAACGAGATTGGCGGTAGCGAAGCCAATGTAACGACTGGCTATCATGCGATTGAGTTTATGCTATGGGGTCAAGACACCAATGGCGTAAAAGAAGGCGCGGGTAATCGCCCAGTCACTGATTATGTGACGGAAGCTGAACAATGTACCAGCGGTGATACGGTCAATGAAGATGCCAGTATTTGTGAGCGTCGCGGTGAGTTTTTAAAAGCCGCTACTCAACTACTGGTGGATGATTTGACCGCAATGGAAGCCCAGTGGCAGCCTGATACCGAAAATACTTTACGCAGTGATTTGCTTGCGCGTAAATATGACAATGGCCTGCGTCAGATCATGTACCAAATGGGTAGTTTAGCACTGGGTGAGCTTGCGTCTGAGCGTATGCAGGTCGCTTTTGTCACAGGGTCTACCGAAGATGAGCACGAATGCTTTAGTGACTTGACGCATCTGAGCTATGCCAATAATGTCCGCGGTATCCAAAATGTCTTTAATGGTAGCTACCAGACAGTCGCTGGTAAAACAGTCGGTGGCTATGGTGTTAAAGACTATCTCGTTGACAGCAGTCATGTAGAGGAAGCTGATAAATTGGCCGCTGACTTTAGTAAAGTCGAAGGTGCATTCAACGTCATGGTTGAAAAGGGCGAGAAAGAAGGCGTCAAAATTGACCAAATGATTGCAACGGTTGGTCAAGCAAGTCAAGAAGGCGTTTCTGCTGAAGAGCAGAATATCCGTCGCGGCTGGGTAGAAGCGGGTATTAATAGCTTGCAAGAGCTGACCGCTGGTATCGAAAATGCCGCAAAAGCCGTTGGTATTGATAATCTTGATGCAGATGCAGGGTCACAGTTTTAAGCAGACACCAAGTAGCTAAAAGGTGCTTATTATCTGTATAAGACTTACCTTGATAAAATGATCAGTTGGGTAAATAGACGTTATCAACGATGGTTGGCAACGTCTATTTATCCGTTTCAAAATAGGCCAATAAGGCTATATTCTGAACCAGACTATCGATGCCAATGACAACGTGATCGATATCGACTTGATGTTTCTACTCTAAAACTAAGGCGCTTGATGTTTATGAAAGCCATCTATCCAAAGTCTTCTGTTTTTCTTCTTCCTTCTGCCATAATACAAAATTTGCCATCCAAGCTTGCACTGCTCATGATGGGTGCAGCGGCGCTAAGCGCATGTCAACCAGCTGATAGCGTTTCGAATAAGACCTCGGATAATGAGGGCAGCGCAAGCACCAGTGAAACAACTCAACCGCTCACCTTTGAACGTGCCGAAAATATCGAAGCACTGGCTGGCGTGCCGATGCAGCAATTGATCAGCTTTGATCCTCAAGAGATCAAGCAAGGCGGTGATACGGGTATCAGTATTACCAGTGCTGAAAGCTACTCTAAGCCTTCATCGAACCTGACAGCGTCGCGTAAGGGTTCGTTTTTTATCGGTAATGCATTCTTTAAGCAGCCTTGGGTCGTCGCTCCTGCCAGTACCGACAGTCGAGATGGGCTTGGTGCGCTATTCAATGTGGCGGCTTGTCAGTCTTGCCATATCAAAGACGGCCGCGGTCATGCGCCCATGACTGCCGATGATGATGCGGACAGTTTATTGCTTCGTCTCTCTATGCCAGCAACGACGGATGAGCAGCGTCAGCAGTTACAGGACTCGCTGATTGAAAAGGTCGTCCACCCTATGTATGGTGGGCAATTGCAAGATCGGGGTATCCAAGGTGTCCCTGCTGAAGCCAGAATTGCGGTGCAGTGGACAGATAAGCCAGTCACTTTCGCTGATGGGCATATTGAGACGCTACGTGCGCCAACCTTTAATCTGACCAACCCTGGTTATGGCGCTTTTGATGAGGCGATGATGGTATCACCACGAGTGGCGCTCCCAATGATTGGGCTTGGGCTGCTAGAGCAAATACCTGAGGATGATATTAAAAAACAAGCAAACGATAATAGCAATAGCGACATCAGTGGTAAGTTCAATTGGGTGATGGATCCACAGACGGGTAAACGTGCGCTTGGACGTTTTGGCTGGAAAGCCGGTCAAACCAAACTGATTACCCAAAATCAAAGTGCTTTTAACGAAGACATGGGGTTGACGTCAAACATTCGTCCTCATGAGTCCTGCATGCCGACCCAGACCGTCTGCTTAAATGCGACAACAGGTGCTGATGAGCAAGGCAATGGCAAACCGCCCGTTGAAGTGAACGACGATGTTGCCAAGTTTGTGGAGTTTTATACCCGTAATTTGGCAGTGCCGCACCGCCGTAATGCGGATGATAAGCTTGTGCTGGCGGGTAAAAAGCGTTTTTATGACATGGGCTGTCAAAGCTGCCATACGCCAAGATATCAGCTGCCAAAAACTGACGACGATCATCTTGAGCAGCATGGACAAGTGATTTATCCTTACACCGATTTATTGCTACATGACATGGGAGATGACCTTGCTGATCGTACTATCGCGGGTAAGCTACCATCCAAAGACGCTCAAGTTGAGTTTTTAGCCAATTCTTATGAATGGCGCACGCCCGCACTTTGGGGCGTGGGACTTGCGCAAACGGTTGATCCACAAGCGACGTTTTTGCATGATGGACGCGCTCGTACGCTGATGGAAGCGGTTCTTTGGCACGGCGGAGAAGCCGAAAAGCAACAGCAACAAGTATTGAAGTTAGACAAGCAAGGTCGCGCCGAGCTAAATGCGTTCTTAAAGTCGCTATAATAAGGTCACTGTAATACAGTCACTATTATAAAATCAGCATAAAAACGCTATAAATTACTACCTATAACATTACCGAGAAATCTATGAAAATAAATCACGCTTTGGCGATGGCGCTATCTGCATTGAGTGCCGGTCTGCTGATTAGCTGTGTTAAACCTGCCGACGACAAAAAATCTGCAGAAGTGGATAGTCAAGAAGTTGCAAAAGACAATACAGCTACTGACAGCTCAGCAGAAAGCAGCAAGGAAAGCACTGCGCAGATCGTTGCGGTAGATATCAGCCCTGAGACTCAAAAAACGTATTTGACGCATGTGGCAGAGGACATTGTCCTTCCTGCGTATGCTAGTGCCGCAAAGCAAAGTGATCTATTAAATGAATTGGCGCAGAAACATTGTCAGCAAGCACCCGTCAGCGGCGCTGAGCTACAGGCATTACGCGCGCAGTGGTTAGTATTGGCACAAGCGTGGTCGAGTGCTGAGATGATTAATTTTGGTCCTGCGACTGCCAGCATGAGCAATCTGTACATCAACTATTATCCTGATGAGCGCGGCTTGGTACATAGCGGTGTGTCTGATTTGATTGCTGCCAATCCAACACTCACGCCAGAGCAGCTCGCGGGCGAAAGCGCTATCGTACAAGGTGTACCAGGACTAGAAGAAGCCTTGTTTGCCAATGAGAGCTTAAATGCTGGTCAATGCGCTTACGTGATTAGTGCGAGTGGTGCTTTGAGCACACGCCTAAAGGACATCGACAAAAACTGGCAGCAAAACGCGACTGAGTTATTGGCGATAGACAAGTCTGCTGAGAGCGATCAAGGCTTGAACCAATGGTTTAACTCGCTATTGTCATTAGTTGAGACAATGAAGTCTAATGCTATTGACCAGCCGCTCGGTCTGACGGGTAAAGCAAAAGGTCATTTGCCAGCGGCTACTGCTGGTCAAAGCCGAGCTATTATCAATGCAAAACTAGATGCTATCAATAAAGCCATGACAGATCCCGTATTGACGGCGATACTTAATAGCAATGATGAGAGCACAGTCGCTAATAATCTATCGACGGCACTGGCTGATACCACGACCCTATTGGCACAAATGCCAGAAGATTTATCAGCCGCAGACAAAGACGATCAACAAGCGTTATATGACCATCTCACTACCGTCACTCGCTTGATTAAACGCGAGTTAATCCCAGCACTCGGTATCCGTGTGGGCTTTAATAGCACCGATGGCGATTAAGTGATGTTTACTGCTAAAGGTAATACGGTGTCAGAAGGTGAGCATCATGACAGATCAAATGAGCCAAAAGCCAGTTCAATAAGCCGTGAGCTTTTGACGACGTCAATGCTCACGGCAGTCGGCACCGCGGCTCTGGTCGGTATTCACCATCATTATCGTAAGCAGCAGCATCCAGATGCCAGTTTACAAGATTATGTGGCGGGTATGCGAGCGCAGTTACAAGCATTGCAGCCGGCCACTGGCTCAACGCCAAACCTTAAACGCTTTCGCTATGCTTGTCAGCAAGCAGCGGTGAAGTGGCAGCAGGCTTATCATCAAGCGATAGATGATGAGAGTAACGTGCTTGATCTTACTGCTGTGCATACGACGACGATGCTCGCACGGCCTGTTCGCTGGGTCAGCGGCGTTGCCTCTATGCCAAAAAATAACGCGTCATTGAATCAAAATGAGCATGACTTTGGCGTGGTAGGCATTGATGCTGATAGACAAATCGTTTGGCAGACGACCATGCCTGAGCGTGTCCATGACATCGTTGTTCAGCCTACAAATGTATCTGAATCTCAAGTTCAGGATAGCAATGTCGACCAAAGGCGCGATGTCGTCGTCATGGGTCGTCGTCCAAGTGAAAAATTCTGGGTGCTTGATGCCTCAAATGGACAAGTACAACATGCGATCAAAGCGGATTTACATCGTCACTTTTATGGTCATGCTTGCTATAGCTTAGATGGTGAGCTGCTGTATGTGACTGAAAATGACACCGTCAGTCTGGCAGGTAAAATCGGTGTTTATGATACTAACGACGCTTATAAAAAAGTAGCAGAATTTAACTCTTATGGCATCGGCCCGCATGAGCTGATTATGCATCCCGATGGAGAAACATTAGTCATTGCAAACGGTGGCATTAAGACTGAGCAGGCCTCACGTGAAGAGCTAAATTTAGACACTATGCGACCATCGCTGGTCTACCTGAATCGTCATGACGGCACACTGCTTGAGCAAGTGGTGCCTGAGCACAATCAGATGAGCATACGTCATTTAGCGATGCACAATGATGGCACTGTCATGATCGGTATTCAGTTCCAAGGCGAAAAGCATATCAATGTACCGTTAGTACTGACTCACCAGCGCGGTGATGTTAGCTTTGCGCCACTGACTATGCCAAACAATCAATGGCAACGCTTTCATCAATATATTGCGAGCGTCGCCGTTGATAGCGACCGTAATTTGCTTTGTGTGACCACTCCGATTGGTGGCTGTGCGGCAATTTATGACTTACATACTCGAAAGTTGATTGATGATGTGAGCTTGCCAGATTGTGCAGGGGCATCCGTCTTATCCAGTGCCAATAGATCAACGAACAAAGTCGACGATCCTATCGAGTCATCAGGATTTATTGTGAGTGATGGGCAAGGGCAATTGACCGCGTTAAGAGTGAGTGTTTCGTCAGATTCAAAATTGAATGGTAAAGATGATAAGCATATTAGTACAGACAGCCAGTTGCATATGATGTCCTTTGATAACCATTTGCAAGCGTTATAATACGTAGCCATTGGCACAGTTACTGTCATTGAGGAGATAAAACATTAGCTTGGAAATCCGTTTAGATGCTATTAGACAGCAGCTCGCACAGGCAGATATTGAGCTACATATCAGCAAAAAGCGTGTCAAAAACATCAATTTTCGTTTAAAGCCGCATGTCTTGATGGTTTCTGTACCACTGCATATTAGTGATTCACAAGCTGCTGACGCGGTGGCGCGGCGAGTGTCTTGGGCGATTAACCACCATCCACAAGTGCTAGAACAGCATCAACGCAAACAAGGCGCACCATCAGACCTTACAACTGCTGACCAGCCTATTTATCTATGGGGTAAAGTACAGCCACTTACCTTAAGTCATGGTGAAAAAGTTGCCTACTATCGCCAGCAGCTCTCCGATGTCATGCCGTCGCTATTTGAGAAATGGCAGCCAATCGTTGGCACTTACGCCAATGAGATACGAGTAAAAAAAATGCACACACGCTGGGGCAGCTGTAACACGCGCGCGAAGCGAATCTGGCTGTCCGTTTATCTTCCTGCCTATCCTATCGAATGCACCGAATACGTCATCGTCCATGAACTGTGCCATTTGCATCATGCCAATCATAGCCCTGCATTTTGGCAAACGGTGGCGAGTGCCATGCCAGATTATCGGCAATGGCATAATATACTGGCAGGCAAGAGAGGGCAGTTGGATTGAGAGATCCATATATTGATGACATCGTTCTGATAAGCCTTTTGCCACACTTAGAATAACTTTCGTCTATGAGTCCATTAATTCTTTGAGCGACTTTCCCATCTAAATGGCTTTCACTGTGTGAGAGTAATTTGTCTCTCTTTTTTCATCCTATTTAAAACGGCGACACATGTTGATAAGACTGATATGATAAGAAATAACGATACAAATCGTGTCGTTTAAATCAAATTTTATATACAAGGATGGCAGATGGAAAATGTCAATCAAGCTGAGTTTTGGCAGGAGCGCTATGAGAAAAACAGTACTGGCTGGGATATGGGACAAGTATCACCACCGCTCAAAGCTTACATTGACCAGCTACTCGAAAGTGCCAAGGATGAGGCAATACTTGTACCAGGTGCTGGTAATGCTTACGAGGTAGGCTATCTATATGAGCAAGGATTTACCAATGTCACGTTGGTCGATTTTGCGCCAGCCCCGATTGAAGCCTTTGCGGCGCGTTATCCCGACTTCCCATCTGAGCAGTTAATTTGTGCGGACTTTTTTAACTTATCAGCTGAGCAGTATCAATTTGATTGGATACTGGAGCAGACGTTTTTTTGTGCGATTAATCCAGTGCGCCGTGATGAGTATGTGCAGCAGATGGCAAGGTTACTAAAACCACAAGGCAAACTGGTTGGTTTGTTATTTGATACTGACTTTGGACGAGAGGAACCACCATTTGGTGGCACTAAAGAAGAGTACCAGCAGCGTTTTCAAAGCCATTTTGATATTGATATTATGGAACCTAGCTATAATTCACATCCAGCACGGCAAGGTAGTGAGTTATTTATAAAGCTGCGAGCGAAATAAGCTCGCGCTTGATATTGTCCCGAGCTTGCGCTTCTAATTGGCTATAGTAATAATCAGTCAAATAGAGTTTGGGATGCGCTAGTAATCCTTGTAATACCGCAGTGCGCCCATCACGGTAGTTGTCATCTGCGACGTGTGCATACTCTTGACGTATCGCTTGTGCATACTGCTGATAGGTAGACCAAGGCGCACCCAAAATACTCAAATCCATATCTAGCAGATATGCCGCATCACTGTATTCAACACTATATATCGACTCATCTATCTGATGATTGGCCGTCATCATGATGAGTGCGTAGATGTCTTGGCATTGCTCCGGACGTAGATAAGAACTCAGTGCGTCTACGGCATATTCAGCGCTTTTTTGCTCATTATCTACGCGTGTTGGGTCGTATATCACATCATGATAATACAGTGCCAACGCCACGATATATGGCTCAAACAGATGGTGTTTAATGCTTTCAAACTGTACCAATAACTGCTCAATATGACTCAGGGTATGATAAGCCCTCTGCGGTTCACCGTAGCGCACAGAGATATCTTGCCAGAGGGTTTGTACGTCGTCTGGTGTCACATCACTATTGAGAGCAGACAAGCATAAGTAAAAATGATTGCCCAGCTCCATATTTATAGGTGGCAATTCATTCATAATTAACCTTTGTCACTTTGCATTTATTTTGTATTAGCCGCATCTTTAAATGCCTTATTAAATACTTCTCCGAGCAAGCTGATATCATCGACACGCGCATAGTTCAGACGGGTGACAAAAGCAATATGGCGGTGTGGTCCTTCTTCAGCTAGAGGTACAGCGACGGCATTTTGGTTTTGCAGATGCAACTGATCGAGTGCCATTTCAGGCACTAGCGTCGTACCCATGTTGGCAAGCGCCATTTGAATCAGCGTGTTTAGACTGGCATCCGAGAAGCTTGATTTCATCTGTGCACGGTCAAAATGACAGACAGATAGCGTCTGATCGGTTAGGCAGTGGCCTTCACCAAGGAGCATAAGATTGGCAGTAGCTAGCTCGTCAGCGCTGATGGTATCAAGCTTGGCATGTACATCGTCTTTTGGGAAGACGGCAAAGAAGTCTTCACTCCAAAACTCAAAACTGTGCAGGCCATCTACAGCATATGGCAGCGCAATGATAGCCGTATCGATATGACCGTAGCGCACTTGCTCAAGCAACCGCTCGGTTTGCTGCTCAACGATCGTCATGCGAAACTCTGGATACTGAGCACGCAGGGCTGGTAGAACCTTTGGTAGCAAGTAAGGCGCAATCGTGGGAATGATACCGACGGTCATCGGATACGCTAGCGGCGTCTGATGGCTATGGGCGCGTGTGGTCAAATCACTCACTTCAGAGAACACGCGCTGTGCCCTTGTGAGGATTTCTTGACCGATAGGCGTAATCAGTACTTGCTTGTTATTGCGCTCAAAAATCTGTGTGTCTAGCTGTTTTTCTAATTCTGCGATACCCAAGCTCAGGGCAGACTGCGAAATATTGCAATCTTCGGCAGCACGTTTGAAGTGGCGATGTTTGGCCACAGCTAGCGCAAACTCAAGTTGTCGTAAAGTAATCATAAAACCTCTCTTTTAATGGGTTTTTAATGTAATTTATCCTGTTAGCCAACCTTTATAAGGCAGCAAATTACCAGTTATGTCCCAATGATAGGATATAGAAAGCATAGTTTAACAAGTTTAATAAAACAAAACATCACATTAAAAACTTTTAACTGGATTAACTATAGAATTCGCGTATAGTTTGTCGGGTAGCCCAGAAAGCTAAAGGGCTAGTTAAAAAATCCCTATAAATAATTTTAATTTACTTAACAAGAGAGGAGCCAATCATGGCGTCTATTATCAATCAAGAAATCCCAGAATTTTCAGCCGATGCCTATGTAAACGGCGAATTCAAAACTATCACTTCAGAAGACGTAAAAGGCAACTGGGCGATCTTCCTATTTTACCCAGCTGATTTTACTTTTGTTTGCCCAACTGAGCTAGAAGACATGGCCGCTCATTACGAGGAGCTAAAAGGTCTTGGTGTCGAAGTATACTCAGTATCAACTGACACGCATTTCACGCACAAAGCATGGCATGATTCTTCAGAAGCGATCGGCAAAGTACAGTATCCAATGATCGGCGATCCTACTGGTAAAATCACTCGCGGCTTCAATGTCATGATTGAAGAAGCAGGTCTAGCAGAGCGTGGTACGTTCTTAGTAGATCCTGATGGTCTGATCCAAGTAGCAGAAATTCATGCTGGCGGTATCGGCCGTAGCGCAAAAGATATGCTACGTAAAGTAAAAGCCGCTCAGTACGTTCGTGAAAACGACGGCGAAGTTTGCCCAGCAGCTTGGGAACAAGGTGGCGATACACTTAAGCCAAGTCTTGACCTAGTTGGTAAAATCTAAGTAGCTATTTCATCCCTTAGATAAAGTAGCGCTGACTTTTATACTTTTAGTGTGAATCAGTTCTACAAATAAAGACCCCATTAACTGATGTTGATGGGGTTTTTTTATGGCGCTAGCTACAATCTTATGAGTCTTATTTATTGATCATAAGCGTAGTAGGCGTAGTATAGTCGAACCACTATTAAAGTGTTACAGCGTTAGACTCGTTTAGCCTACTACTGTAGTACTTGCACTCGTCTGCCTTGTACCACTTTTA
>NZ_DDNS01000026.1:1258-15374 GCF_002341255.1 Psychrobacter sp. UBA2514 | reverse complement strand
TTTTAATATTGATTGACTATATAGTGAATTCAGTATAAAAACGATACAGTGGGACTGGGATAAATTTTTCGCAGCCTCTGTCTGCATAGCCACAGCACGCAAGGAAGATTTAGACCAGTTCCACTTTGATATATAATGTATCTGTTTTATTTAGGATTGACTATATCAGGCGCGAGATTGTTCTTTATTTTTATCAATAATCTTATAAATCTCGTCTTTGAGATGTAATTTACGCCGTTTCATTTGTTCTATTTCTTCTTCACGGCTGGCATGCTTGACTAGATCTTTTTCGAGATAATTGATTTTTTGATCAAGCTCGGTATGCTCATCAAAAATACTCGCGAAATGACTGTCTTTGAGCTTCAGTTCGGCAATAATATCTCTGTTATCGTGGAAAGTATCTGTTTTTCTCATGTGTTCATCCTTGTCATGAAACGCAAGCTTCTCATAAGCAATCGCGTATGGTGTTAAAAAGACGGCTTAACTTAAGAACTATTCTCGATTGTAGCGAAAAAATAGCCTAGATACTATGGCTATTATCTACCAGTATATTTGTATTTAATTAATTAAACCTATTAACGATTGGTTTTATAAAACGTAAAGTTTGAGTTTCTCAGCTTGCCCAAATACTGCGAACACCTGATAATAGGGTCATTCAAGAGCGAAAGCTCGATATATACAAGGTTTTTTATAAAATTATTAAGTGTGAGAATTTCATATTTAAACAGGCAGTTCGATAGTTGCCGTTACATATTCAGTCATAATGAGGAACTAACATGATAGATCAAAATTTATTAGACGCAGTTAAGACATATAGCGAAAACATGACGCGCCCGATTACTTTTGTATTGGGCAGCGGTGAGCACGATAAGCGCGCTGAATTGATCGACTTTTTGAGCAAGATTGCGGGTACGACTGACAAAATCAATTTCGATGAGCAGGTTATCGATGACAGTTTGCCAAGCGCGATTAGTTTTAAAGTAGTCAGTCATGTTGATGGAGAGACTGCTGATACAGGTATCGTATTTAGTGGTATTCCTGGTGGTCATGAGTTTACCTCATTGATCCTAGCCATTTTGCAAGCGGGTGGTCATACGCTGAAATTGGATGAAGGTATCCAAAAGCTAATCAAACGCTTCAACAAGCCGCTACAGTTTCAGACCTACGTGTCACTATCATGCCATAACTGCCCAGAAGTGGTTCAGGCGTTGAATCAATTTGCGCTACTAAACGATGGTATCAGCAATGAGATGATCGATGGTGCGCTCTTCCAAGAGCAAGTAGAAGCAAACAAAATCCAAGGTGTACCGGCCGTATTCTTGAACGGTAAACCATTTGCCAATGGTCTGATTGACACTGCCAAACTGATTGGAAAATTACAAGAGCAGTTTCCTGATCTGTTGTCAGATGTGGAAGATGATGCTGAGCAATTAGAGCAGCAAGATGTCACTGTCATTGGTGCAGGTCCTGCAGGCGTTGCAGCAGCTATTTATACCGCGCGTAAAGGCTTAAAAGTCACCATGGTCGCTGATCGTATCGGTGGACAAGTCAAAGACACGCAAGATATCGAAAACTTAATCTCTGTACCTTTAACCAATGGTACTGATTTGTCGACTAATTTCGTTAAGCACTTAGCTGAGTACAATATCACGCTAAGAGAGCATGTCAGTGTGAAAGATATCGGCGAGACAGAAGAAGAAAACTACAGCATCAATCTAAATACCGGCGAGACGTTTGAAACTCGTAGTATTATCTTGGCGACAGGTGCCCAATGGCGTAAGCTTGGCGTACCGGGCGAAGAAGAAAATATCGGTCAAGGCGTGGCTTTTTGTGCCCACTGTGACGGTCCATTCTTCAAAGGTAAAGACATCTCAGTGATCGGCGGTGGTAACTCAGGCGTTGAGGCTGCGTTAGATCTGGCAGGTATTGTTAAGCACGTCACTGTATTAGAGTTCGCTGATGAGTTAAAAGCAGACCAAGTATTGATCAATAAAGCCAAAGAAAAATCCAATATTGAATTCATTACTGGTGCGGCGACGCAAGAAATTAAGGCGACTGATGGAAAGGTATCATCTATCGTCTACCAAGATCGCAGCACAGGCGAGACGCATGAGCGTGACTTATCAGGCGTGTTTGTACAAATCGGTCTCGTACCAAACACTGAATTTGTCAAAGGCTTTGTCGATTTAAACCGCTTTGGTGAGATTGAGATTGATGAGCGCTGCCGCACCGATCGCAAAGGTATTTTTGCTTGCGGTGATGTGACCACCGTACCATTTAAGCAGATTAATATTGCAATGGGTGAGGGTAGTAAAGCAGCATTGGCAGCATTTGAATATTTGGTTATGCAGTAAGTTTTAATATCAGAATTAATATTAGAAGAAAAAGCCACCTTAATTGAGGTGGCTTTTTTTTGCGTTTTTATAGGAATTTTTCTATAGAATAGCGCCTAAAGTTTAAAAACCAGTCATTTTGATGAGTGAACAAAGCAATTTCTCTTGAAAAATGTCATCATCTACGTTACAAATGCGCCATTTTCGTTACAAATATGGGTCTTAGATGCGATAATAAGCCCAATAAAACCTATCATAGCGTCACGAACTATAAGGAAAATAGGCATGGAATATATAGAATCTTTTTTTGCCCTAGTCGGGGATCTAACATGGGGCTGGGCACTCGTGCCTATGTTAATTATTTTTGGTTTATTATTTACCATTGTGGGCAGGTTCGCTCAGTTTACATATTTTAAACGTATGTTCCGTGTATTTAAGACGGACGAAGTAGGAGACGACGGCATTTCTGCCCGTCAGGCGTTGCTTGTTTCGATCGGCGGACGTGTTGGCGGTGGTAACATTGCTGGTGTTGCCGTTGCAATCTCTTTAGGTGGTCCCGGTGCAGTTTTTTGGATGTGGGTTGTGGCACTCATCGGCATGATGACCAGTATTGTTGAATGTAGCTTGGCTCAGCTTTACAAGCGCAGAGACAATGATGGTAACTTTCGCGGTGGCCCTGCAACTTATATTTTACACGGTTTAGGTAAAGATTATCGTTGGCTCGCTGTCATTTATGCTATTGCTTTACTACTGTCTTTTTCCATTGGATTTATCGCATTCCAAGGTAATACAGTAGCAGGTTCCGCGCTTGAAAGCTTCGGGATTGATCGCTGGATATCAGGTGCGGTACTGGTGGTTGCGGGTGGATTTATCGTCTTTGGTGGTATCCAGCGTATTGCAAAAGTCGCTGACGTTGTGATTCCTGTGATGGCGCTGATTTACATTGGGATGGCACTAATTATCATCGTGTTGAATATCGCCGATCTGCCTGCACTGATGGCAATGATTGTCAAAAATGCATTCGGTATTGAATCCGTCGTTGGTGGCGGTATCGGTGTGGCGATTGAGCAAGGCATGAAGCGCGGCCTGTTCTCTAATGAGGCAGGTTTGGGTTCTGCGCCTAACATTGCCGCCACTGCTTATGCCACGCATCCAGTCAGTCAAGGTATCTCGCAGTCACTGTCGGTATTTATCGATACCATCGTGGTCTGTAGTGCCACGGCATTTATGATTTTGCTCAGCGGTGTTTATCAGCCAGGTGCCGAAGTTGATGGTATCGTACTCGCGCAGCAAGCGCTCACCGCGCAGCTGGGTAATTGGTCTCAGTATGTGTTGACCATCTCGCTACTATTATTTGCATTAAGCTCTATCATGTATAACTACTACATGGGCGAAAATGCGATCAACTTCTTGGTTAAGAAGAATACTAAAACGGCAACCTTGGTGTTGCGTGTTGTGGTGGTTGCGATCTTATTCTTGGGCGCAGTCGCTCCAGCAGCTACCAGCGTGTTCTTCTTCGCCGATCCATTGATGGGCGTACTGGCACTTGCCAACTTATTGGCCTTGATTATGCTGTTCCCGCGTGCCAAGCGCTTACTTGACGACTTTGCCCGTCAATTAAAATCAGGCGTCAAAGAGCCGTTATTCGATGCGCAAGAGTATGAGAAATTAGATCTCGATCTGAGTGCATGGGGCAAAAAAGCAGTAAAAGAGGCATTAGAGCAAAAACAGTAAAACGTTATACTCGAAGTCTTATCAAATAAAAAACCACTTTAGCTTGGCTAAAGTGGTTTTTTTTGTGACTAAAAATATATTAAAAAATTATTTAATAAGGTTTTTTAGATTTCTCAATCTCTTTGTGTAGGTTCTTCCAGTGATTCTTAATTTGCGAGTCAATCTTACTATAACTACTCATCTTTGCATGAGCTTTTTTCGCATAGGTTATATAATTACCCCAATTTATTATATGCTTATCAGGATGCCACTGGTTTGTAGTACCTTGTATACGTTTATATTTCACGCAGCGTTTGGAGCCAATATAAGAATATCTTTTATATAGTCTTCTTTTGAATATTTCACCTTTAGTATCGTTGTTTATCTTACTGCTATAAAAGCCACTTCTTCGTACACCTTTTTTCATTTTCCGGTAGTAGTTAGCTAAAGAGCTTGTCTTTAAACGGACATATTCACCGTCAAAACTAAAACCAAGATACTCAAAATTTCTATTCGCGCTATACGGGGTTATCTTACCATTAAACTCTTGCTTACAAATTATCCTACCTTGATAATGAGAAAAATGAAAAACTTGTGTTTTATCCTCATGAATATTTAATTCTATATTTCTAATGTTTTCTTCAAAAAGCTGAATAATATCTGACTTTTTATCTGATGGACAGATGACAATCATATCATCAGAGTAGCGCCTATAAAGCCCACCGATTTTTGATATCTCATTGTGAATTAACTCATCAAAGTTCAGCATATATATATTTGCCAATATTGCGCTAATAGCAGAGCCTTGACATATACCAGTAGTTATAATCTTTCCATTGACTCTTTTACTTGTTCGTATGAGACCTTTTCTACGAATTTCATGTATACCTTGCATTTCACAATATGCAACAGCATTTTTATTATATAGATGTTCAATACGTTCTATAGATTTTTCTATCAAGCTACCATCTTTTTTTCTTACTATAACTCTATTTTTAAATAGATTAAAAAGGTGGCTTTCTTCAACATAAGAAAATCTAGTAATATTTTTGAAAAGGTTATAGTGGTCAGCTGGCAGCTGATCTGTTTTAAGAACATCGCACCATGTTTGCTTAAGAATTCTATGACTTAAACTAGGAAAGAAATCTTTGATATCAAAAGCTATAGCAACAACGTCACCGTTAATATCCACCTGATTTTTAATATATCTGAAGACCTCATCCGCAAAATCAATATTATTTCTCTTTGAATTTTTTTGAATGATATCAGGATTTTCTCGTGATTTGCGATAAGCAGTAACTACTTCACTAAGTGACTTTTCTTCTAGTATTTCATCATAATGGATATTTAGTATATAAGAGTAGTAGGCATAAATATTTGAATCTAAATTATTCGCATAATAGATATCTCTGTTCTTTCTACTTCTATTAGTACGTCTTCTACTATTTATTGATTTTCCATCACTATCATAATCTTTTCTATACCGATTCGTAGATATGATTTTGTGAATGAATGGAGCAAAACCGTGGACAGCTATTTTATCTCTGTTTTTTATATATGATATGGTCTGTCGGCGACTTTTAGAAGGGTATCCAATATGAGGGTATTTTTTAATCTTGTACCAGTCGTCTATATTATCTTTATTTTTCATAAAATTACGAGGCGTATTTGGAGTGAAGGAACGGGGCTAGCATTTTTACGCAAGAGCGATTGATGAAAACGTGATGAAACTGTTCTGCCGTCACCATAAGAGGTAACGCCCCTTTTTTTTGGAAATAATAACTTTCATGCTTACGGAGATTGTCGCTATGATGCTTCAATACCTTATTACACTAATAGTACAGAATATCTGTGCTAACTGCTCACAATATGATATTAGTTTAACTGAGGTAGCTTTCTACCCAGCAGCGATCTTTACAGATGCTTAAATTCAGAACCAGACTTAAACCAATTGCTGTTTCCTTCACTAGACTAAATTTATCATACCCTTGATTTATTTACTAACAAAATTGAACTTGTCTAAATGTACAAACAAAAAAACGCCCATCCAAATTTTGGACAGGCGCAGCTGATCACGGTATGCGGCGACTATATATGCGCGTAAAGGCGCGTGTTAGTCGTCTAACAAATCCATTTGCTTGGCGGCTTCATAGATACCGTTTGAGCGGTTACCCGTACGGCAAAAGATAAGCATTGGCTGCTCAGCTTGGTTAAAGAAATCTGCAAATGCTTCGACATGCTGCTGCGTCAAGCCATTACCTGAGAATGAAATCTCTTTATAAGCAAGTCCTGCTTCTTTAGCAGCAGCTTCAATCTCTGCACTGGTTGGCTGATTTGGTTCTTCACCGTCAGGACGGTTGTTGATAATGGTTTTAAAGCCATTTTCGGCAATCATAGGGACTTGGTCAGGGGTGATCTGTCCCGTAAAGCTAACTTCATGGCTCATAGGAGCTCCTTTTTTATTGGTTGAGTTGGTGGTGTAAAATACATTTATGATTGAGCCAAAGCGAGCAATATGACTATAGCAAGCCCTGCATCAATGCGCTTTGATACAGCAGTTTGGCGCGTGCGCCCGTACCGCAAAACATCAATATGGGCTTTGGCATCGCATGATAAAACTCAGCAAACTGCTCTACGGTCAGCATACTCAAGCGCTCATCATCGAATGGTAGATGATGATAGGTTAAGTTTGCTTCTTTTGTAGCAGTTGCCAAATCACAGCTGTTAGGCTGTGTTTCGATCTCAGCGTCTGGACGTATATTGAGTACTGAGCGATAGCCAAGCTCGGCAATTTTGATACATTGGCTTGGATAAATTTGCTTATAAATCGTTAGGTCATCGGTCATAAATAGCTTCAGTTATCGTTATTAATATATATTTATTATTGAGCTCGTGGCAGAGATGATAAAAATAAGGTCATGCATTGTTGAGACTGAAACGACGGGTGATATGTGTTTATGTACCATTAGCCTATGTTCAGTCAATCTAGCATAACACAGGCTCTATCATAGCGATATTGTACGATAGACGACAGTAGCGATTAAAAGCGCGGTACAAAAATAATGACGCAGCTAAATGTCTTTCAAGGCATCGACGGCATCTAACGTACTGAGATATACCTGCCCTGACAGCTCACTAATGAGCGGGGTCTGCCCGATGATATCCATGACAGGGCCCTTAATAAAACTAAAATGTAAGCGCTTGTTTTGCAGCGCAAGCTCTTTATTTAAGGTACTGAGCATCTCTTGTGCTGTCAGATCAATATGATTGACCGCGGCCATGATCAAAATAATTTCCTGCGCTGCTGGATATTGCTGCATGGCATTTAGAATACGGCGGTGTACCGATTCACTATTGCCAAAAAACAGACTCTCATCGATACGCAGCATCAATAAATTGTCAAAAGTCACCACATCGTGACGATTGATATTGCGAAAGTGTCCGGTACCGCCCAGCTGTCCCACGATGGCGACATGTGGCTTGCTTGATTGCCAGATGAGACTGGCGAATGACACCATTAGCCCAATAACCAAACCCGTATTTAGCCCAAATATGAGCACACCGACGAACGCTGCTAAAAAGCTAGCTCCATCCAAGCGATCGCGTTGCCAAGCAGACTTTAAAGTCGCAATATCTATCAGACCAATGATAGAGGCCATGATGGTTGCACCGAGTAACGCATAAGGCAAGGGTGCAAGTGCATTACTAAAGGCAATCAGCGCGGCAATCATTACCAGCACCGTCACAAGGCTGGCAAGGGGTGTGTTTGCTCCAGAATCTGCATTGATCGCCGTGCGTGAAAAGCCACCTGCGACCGCAAAGCTCTGGAACAGTCCGCCAGATAGATTGGCAAGACCAAGACCCGTCAGCTCATGGTTGGCATCGAAGCTCTCACCGCGCAAGCGTGCGTAAGTACTGGCAACGGAACTGCTAGAGACAAAAACAATTAGTGCCATCAATCCTGCGGTCGGCAAGAGTTTGAGCGCTTCTTGTAGGTCGGTCATATGCGGTAGTGTAAAGCTGGGTAGACCATGCGGGATACGACCAATGGTCGCAACCCCTAACGAATTCCAGTGCAATAGAATACTTAGAACGATAGCAATACCCAGTAAAACCAATGGAAATAAACGTTCGGCCCATTTGGCATACGATGATGACAGCCACGTTCGCCATACCCATTGACTCGCATAGCGGTTAGCGACCAAAAGTACAAACGCGATAATACCAATCACTAAGGTCAGCGGATGCACCTGACTGGCATAGCACTGCATGGTAGATAAATAGCCAACCAAGCTGCTACCAGCGATAGGTATCGCCATCAGATACTTCAGCTGACTGACAAAGATAAGCACTGCCGCGCCGCTCACAAACCCTGCTGAGACGCCGCGACTGATAAACTGCATAATCCAGCCAAGCTTTAGCCGCCCTGCAATCCACAGCAATGCCCCTACCATTAATGCCAATAAACTCGCCATCAGGGCATACTGCTCTGTGCCTTGCTCAGCATAAGGCAGTAGACCACTGGCCGTCATGATGGCAGTGATCGCGACGGGCCCAACAGCTTGTACGTTGCTAGAACCAAGCCAAGCATAGACGAGTACAGGTACGATCGCAGAATACAGACCATACACGGGCGGCAGACCAGCAAGTACCGCATAACCTAGGCTTTGTGGTATCACCAGTACGCCCACCACCAGTCCTGCGACCAGATCAGTCGGTAATGCTGTGAGCTGGTATTGGCGCAGCCAAGTAGGAATCAGACGTGCAGCGATAGAAGACATATTAATACATCACCAAGATAGAAAGCAGTATAAAACAGTCAGGCGAGTACGGCATTATTCGGTTTTGGCACAAAATCTCTGATAAAGCAGATCTAATACGGCTAAAGCATCATCACTTGCGATACGATAGTAAATTTGCTTGCCCTCACGGCGAGTGGCAACCAGCTCATCCTTACGCAAGATACCCAGTTGCTGCGACAAGCTTGGCTGTCCAACACCAACCAACCCCTCAAGCTCACCGACGCAGTACTCACCTTGTGTCAACTGACAAAGTAAAAGTAGGCGATCAGGATGAGAGAGCGACTTTAGTAATTGGCTGGCCTGCATCGATGCTTGTTGCATTTGTTTGGCAAGATCAATAGATGAAAAGTCGGCGCTATCAGAGGAGGTATCATGGTTAGCGCTGTGAGTAGATGTACTCATTGATGAAGTAGAAGTAGCCAGAATAAGCTCCTTATATAATAGGGCAGTCACTACCATATTATTTTTAATAATATATGGTTGATTATCAATGATATCGCGCCACATAGCAAGATATCATTATTTACATTATATAAATTGATAAAATGTATTGCAGTTGCTATATTAGTAATAACAAATAAATCGTAATGATAAGCAATCATTATATACGACTCAATATCATACTTAAGCGTTAATTGAATATAAAAACCACATTGCCACAACACTCATAAATAGACAAAGAGGCAGCCATGCAAGTTCATTCTTTCTTAGACAGAGACACAGAAACCTACACACATGTACTGGCTGATGTCGAGCAGCAGCTATGTGCCATGATTGATCCAGTATTAAACTTTGATGCAAAATCAGGTAGGACGAGCACAAGCAGTGTTGACGAGGTCATTGAGTTCGTACGTGAGCGCGGTTGGGCGCTGAAATACATTATTGAGACGCACGCTCATGCGGATCATTTATCGGCGGCGATCCATGTCAAAGAAAGCCTTGGTGGACAATTGGTCATCGGTCAGCACATCACTGAAGTACAAAAAATATTTAAGCAAATCTTTAATTTTGATACCAGCTTTCGCACGGATGCCAGTCAGTTTGATATTTTGACAGACGATGGTGAGACGTTAGCGCTCGGCAGTATTACAATCACAGCCATGTATGTGCCAGGTCATACTCGTGCTGATATGGCTTATGTGGCGGCCGATAATGAGAAAACAGTGGTGTTCGTCGGCGATACGTTATTTGCCCCTGATGTGGGCACGGCTCGTTGTGATTTCCCAGGTGGTGACGCAAAGACGCTTTATCGCTCTATTCAAAAACTGCTCGCACTCCCTGAAGATACTGTGATGTATCTGTGCCATGACTATCCGCGTGAGAGTCGCCAGCACTGCCCAACGACTACCGTTGCTGCCCAAAAATTAGAAAATATCCATGTCAAAGACAGTATCAACGAAGCAGAGTTTGTGCAAATGCGTGAGCGCCGCGATGCAACCTTGGACATGCCGCGTCTGATTATACCAGCGGTACAAGTGAATATTGATGCGGGGAACTTTCCCGCGCCAGAGGACAACGGTACGCGCTATCTAAAAGTACCTATCAATGTCCTTGGTGAATAAATCAAAGCGTGTCATGACTAAAAAATGTGATATATCGCATCGCGCTGTAGGGTAGGCACTTATCTATAAATGACTATGCTAAAATTATTGATACAAACCGATCGAGACACTCCAAAACAATTAAAATAGGACAAAGATGATGAGTGAACACAGTTTTCATTTAGTATGCCTGCATTGCCAGGCCACCAACCGTGTTCCGGCTGCACGGCTAAGCGCTGCACCGAAATGCGGTAAATGTAGTCAATCATTATTGACCGCAAGCCCGCATGAGCTTAATGCACAAACGGCCAATAAGGTTATCCAAAAAAACGACGTATTGACCATCGTAGATTTTTGGGCGAGCTGGTGCCAGCCGTGCATTATGATGGCACCAGAGTTCAAGACGGCTGCTGGTCAATTGCCGCAGGTAGTGTTTGCCAAAGTACAGACGGATAAATACGAGCAAGCGGCAGCCCCTTATAATATCCGAAGCTTACCGACGATGGTTGCTTTTAGAAATGGTAAGGAAGTCGCGCGTCAGTCAGGCGCACTACCAAGCAATCAAATCATCCAGTGGGTGCAAAGCCTGCAGGCGTAGGGCTTAGTAAAGTAGTATTACTCAGATTAGATTATGACTTATCAAAGTTGTAGCCATAAAAAGCCAATATGCTGAGCGCGTATTGGCTTTTTTGTTATGTCACGATTCTATCTTAACGAGAGTGCAGATCGCTAAATCTTATTCACCATAAATCTTGATGCCATTGGCAAAACTACAACGTTGAATACGGGCAGATTGGACAATCGCATCGCGCTCACCATAGAGCCGCGATAACTTTGCGTCACGCGCTTTGGTATTATTGCTTTTGCCAACCCCAAAGCTAATATTGGGAGAGATACCCCAGCGTCCTGCAGAAATCCCCACGCCCACGCCGGACGCTGCAAAAGTAGATTGCTCATTGCGCGCCGCTTCGACATAACGGTTGACGCGATTGTATTCTTGGCTCAATGCTTGGCAATCATAGTTTTGATAAGTGCTGGGCGGCACATATTGCGGCGTGACATTGCCCGTAGAGGCACAGCCTGAGAGCGCAAAAACGCCAACTGTTGCCAGTAGTGTCGCCTTGGTAAACGTTTTCATAGTGGCTCCATTAAGCTAAGTAATTGTATTTATATCTATTTAAGATAGCAAAAATAGCATGTTTAAGATATTGAAAAAATATAAATGGTTTAATATTTTACGGTCTTATCAATACGTCTGCTTGTGCGATAGCAATACAATATTTACTCAAAATATTAAAGCGCTGCTACAACGACAATTGCTTATCAGAATAGGTTGGCGGGTTTGACAAAGGCGAGTATTACAATGCCAACATATGCGATAGCTGAAATCAGGATACCTGTTTTGCTCTGAGTGGGTGTCGCATGGGCATTAAAGGCTTTGATGCTTGAGCTAATCGCTGCGATAAGTAAGATGATTTTGGCAAATACCCACTGTACAGGCGCATTAACACTCATCAGTTGCATGAGCATGATCGCACCTGACAGGATCAGTAATGCATATATAATATGAGTGGCGATTTTGACCACGCGTGGCGCGCGTCTATTTGCGCTGAGCACTAAGTAGCTCTGATATAAGAACAGCACAATGGTCAGTACTGCCATCAGCATGTGTAGATGTTTCATCGAATATTGCTCCTGCTAGAACTGCATTATATGGGCTTATTTAAAACATTTTATTGTCAGCTATTTATTTTGACCCGCGCATAATGGACTGTCAGGGCTTTGACCTTGCCACTCTGTCGGTGTATAAGCATGAATGGCTAAGGCATGTACTTGACCGCCTTGTGACGTCAATAAAGGCGTAACCAATCCATATATTAGCTGATGACGCCCGACCAGTCGCTTGCCCTCGAATGCCTCACTGACAATAGTGAGCTTAAAGTGGCTTTCTTTGCCTTCGAAATAGCCAGCATGGGCCATTGACTCATTGATTAGTTCAATGTGCTGCGGCTCTAGAGCCTGTAGCTTGGCATGAAGTGCATCGGCGGTAGGTGTAGTGCTCATAACAATCCTTCAATGTATATTGCGCAATTCTATTAGGCAATCTGCAAATGATATCTATCGGTATTATAGCAGACATAGAAACCAGTACAGCGCGCGTTTTAAGACCTCTTAAATTGTGACAACCATAAATAGTAAAAGTAAAAAAGCAAAGCGCAGCTCAGAGTCTGTACTTTGCTTTTTGGTATTTGCGCACTTCATGAGTCGTAGCTTAATACGCTAAGTCACGTGTTAACGACGCGCCTTTTGATACAGTGGCATTACTTTTGGCATCAATGATTGTAGCTCCGCGATACGGCTGCTGCTCGTTGGGTGAGTGCTTAGGAATTGAGGCGGCTCGCCTTGGCTCGCACGCTGCATTTTTTGCCATAAAGTAATAGCGGCCTGCGGGTTATAACCTGCGCGCGCCATTAACTCAAGACCAATTTGATCGGCTTCGCTCTCTTGGGTACGACTGTGCGGACGGCTCAAGCCTAGATCGCCAGCAACGCTTGCTAGCTGCGCTTGACCTTGTGATAGACCAAAGATACTAGCAGCAACACCGATACCTGTTTGGGTCGCGTATTCGCGTGAGATGCGTTCACGTGAGTGCTCACGTAATGCGTGAGAGATTTCATGACCCATGATCGCAGCAATCTCATCATCAGTTAAGTTCAGACGGTCAATGATGCCTGAGTAAAACATAACCTTACCACCTGGCATAACAAAAGCATTCAACTGATCAGATTTGATCGTGTGTACTTCCCATTTCCATCTTGCTGCATCTGCACGATAAACACCCACTTGACCAACCAAACGATTAGCAATGTTTTTCAAGCGATTCAATTGGGCGGTATTGGTATCTAATACACCTTTTGATCTTGCATCTTGCAGTGTCTTCGCGTAGCTCTGTGCTGACAGTTGCAATACCTGCTCGCTAGAAACCAACAATAACTGCTGACGATCGACGCCGACGGCACCAGTATTGGTCGTACTGGTACAACCAGTCAATGTTAGCGCGGACAATGAAGCCGCCATCACACCAGTGGTCAATAGTTTTTTCATAAAAAGCATCCTCTCGATAAATAATAAAAAGAAAAATCAAACAAAGTAAATCGGGTTGCAGCAAGTAATGGCGCTATTTTTTATGGCTCTTTATCGACGTCCAATCACCTACTAAGACAGTAAAAGCCTGTTAGAGCTATCATTGTAAATAAGTATAATAATGTTAACCAAGTAAAACCAAGATAGGAAAAGTAACAATAGAGCGTATGATTGTAAGTGAAATAGACATTGTTCATAATGAAGTAACGTTTTGCTTTTAGTGATAGCAAAAAAATTTATAATCTTTTACAAACGTGACGTAAGGTAAACTATGGACTGATAGGGTTTAACCGAAGTAGTAGGTATCAATGTCAGAGGATAAACCTTAAAGTGCTATTATTAATATGAAATAATTTATATTTTTCTAAAAGAAATTCCGTTTTTAAATCAATTGCTTATGTGGTATTTTCTCAAAAACGAAGGTCTGGACTGGAAATATCAGCCATAATTTTTAAAAAAGGTGTTGACACCCACAGAATATTTGCTAAAATAGCCAGCCTATCGAGACGGAGTGGTTGTTAACAACACGATGATTCGATAATAAGCGGGAATAGCTCAGTGGTAGAGCATAACCTTGCCAAGG
>NZ_DDNS01000026.1:899-1142 GCF_002341255.1 Psychrobacter sp. UBA2514 | reverse complement strand
CGAATCTCTTTTCCCGCTCCAAATATGGCTTGAAAAAGCACAAAAAGCCTCACTTTATAGTGAGGCTTTTTTTTATGCGTAAAATCCGACTTAGCGCTACTTTTTAGATAAATAATGGAAGATAAAGTACAGATCGACGCTCTATGGAAAGAAGAGAATATAGCAATAGCTGTCATGGGTGCTATGCACTAGGCGTATCAACTTAAATACTTGAGTGCTTTTGTAAATACCCCATTCTTAACA
>NZ_DDNS01000026.1:439-601 GCF_002341255.1 Psychrobacter sp. UBA2514 | reverse complement strand
AGCATTCTGATAAGGACAGCCAGGCTCAACATAGACACCATGAACTGATGCCCAATCAGTGAATACGCTAGATGTAAACTCACTGCCGTTATCCACACGAATTTGCTTAGGATAGCCATGCCACTCGGCTAGCTGGTCAAGGTAGCGAATTACTCGGAGTGA
>NZ_DDNS01000026.1:0-201 GCF_002341255.1 Psychrobacter sp. UBA2514 | reverse complement strand
TAATCATCAATCACATTAAAGGTTCGAAAGCGAATAGTGTTGTGTAGTCTGTCGCTCATAAAGTCCATAGACCAAGTATGACCCAATGCGTTTGGCACACTTAACGGCTGGAGGTTACGTGCTGGTAGCCGTCTTTTAGACTTACGGCGTAGGTTTAAGTTTAGCGCGGTATAAACACGATGTACGCGCTTATGATTCCAT
>NZ_DDNS01000019.1:0-4002 GCF_002341255.1 Psychrobacter sp. UBA2514 | reverse complement strand
GAAACCAACAACAACGTCCTGACGGATGAACATATCAAGCAGATCATGGCGGTGTTTGATAGCAAAGAGAATGTCGATTACCTGGCCCGCTCGGTGCCCTTGGAAAAAATCGCTGCCAACGATTATAACCTCTCAGTCAGCAGCTATGTGGAAGCCGAGGACACTCGCGAGAAAACCGACATCACTCAGCTAAATGCCGAATTGAAAACCACCGTGGCTAAAATTGATCAGCTACGGACGGATATTGATGCAATTGTGGCGGAAATAGAGGGAGCTTGAGATGAGTGAACTGAGTTTTATGGAAAAGCTGCTGGATGGGGTAGAGGTGGAGTGGATTGCGCTGGGGGGTGGTGTTGTCGAATTTCAGCGAGGCAAACGGCTTGTCAGATCTCAGCTAGAAGAAAGTGGTAAGTACGCAGTTTTTCAGAACAGTATGAAACCACTTGGGTATTATCATGAAAGCAATGTAGAAGCCGAAACAGCGTTCATCATTTGTGCCGGTGCTGCTGGAGAGATTGGCTATAGCAAAGATCCGTTTTGGGCAGCAGATGATGTCTATTTCGCCGTTACACCTGAGTTAGTGAACAGCAAATATTTATATCATTTCTTGCTTACGCAGAAAGAAAGAATTGAAGGCCAAGTCCGGCGTGCCAGTATTCCACGCTTATCTAAATCAGCAATTGAAAAGCTCGAACTTCCCATCCCTTGCCCGGATATGCCCGAAAAATCGCTTGAGATTCAGTCCGAAATCGTCCGCATTTTGGACACCTTTACCGAGCTGACCGCCGAGCTGACCGCCGAGCTTAGCCTGCGCAAAAAACAATACAACCACTACCGCGACCAGTTGTTGAGTTTTGAGGAAGGGGAAGTGGAGTGGAAGACGTTGGGGTGGATTGGCGATGTTCGCATGTGCAAGCGAATCATGAAAAATCAAACCTCAGATTCTGGCGATATCCCATTCTTCAAAATAGGTACATTCGGAAAAGAGCCCGATGCATACATTTCACGAGATGTCTTTGAGGAGTACAAGGAAAGATATAGTTACCCAAGAGTGGGTGAAATACTTATATCTGCTAGCGGCACAATCGGTCGCGCCGTGATCTTTAATGGAGAAGATGCTTACTTTCAAGACAGCAATATAGTTTGGCTCGAAAATGATGAAAGTAAGGTGCTGAATAAGTACTTATTTTATTTTTACCAGATTGCCAGCTGGAATGTATCTGACGGTGGTGTAATCAAGCGATTGTACAATGACAATATCAAAAAAACGCTTATTCCAATCCCATTTCCAAATGACCCAGAGAAATCTTTAGCTGAACAGGCAAGGGTTGTTGAAATTCTTGATAAATTCGACATCCTGACCACTTCGATCAGCGAAGGTCTACCCCGCGAAATCGAACTACGTCAAAAGCAATACGAGTATTATCGTGACCTGTTGTTGAGCTTCCCGAAATCTCATGCAGATGAGGCAGCTTAATGAGCGGTCAATTGTACAACCTGATCATGGCAAGCGTGCCTAGCTTTTACTCAGGCGATCAAGGGGAATTCACGATTCTAAAAGACAGGTTTCTTGAATATACGGAAGCCGCTATCAAAGAGCAATTTCAATCATTAGATCAGGATGCAATAAATAACCTCAAGAATCTGCCAACCATATTTGCGGTCGAGGATGAAGTTGCTGATGCAAGAATTGGGAAAATTACCGATATTAAAGTTAATTCTAATAATTTACGCGTTAAGTATAGATTTGGCAAAGACTACTACCCTTTAACTAGAAGTCTTCTAAAGGAGAAGCAACAAAAATTAGATATCGATGATTTTGAGTTTCACCGGGGGCATTGGGCCGTTAAGAAATGTGATATTTCTGAATTTTATGGGGAGTATTTAAAATCTCTTACAGGGATTGCCCATGAATTAAAGAATACTGATAAAAAAGTGCAGTTAATCTATGCCTTCAATGGTACGGGTAAAACACGTTTGTCACGTGAATTTAAAAAGATCATCGCGCCAAAGGAAGATGGACTTGATGATCTTGATGGTGCAGAGCAAGCGCCACTGTCGCGCCACAAGGTTTTTTATTACAACGCGTTTACGGAAGACTTGTTTTACTGGGATAACGACCTAGATGCTGATGCAGAGCCGAAGCTGAAAATCCAACCCAATACGTTTACCGATTGGATAATAAGAGATCGCGGGCAAGATCAAAATATAATTGCCAATTTTCAGCGTTATACTAACAACAAACTAACGCCTAAGTTTATAGAAGAAACAAGCCAAATGACTCAAAACGGGCGACGAGTAAATATAAGTACTTTTCCTGAAGTTGAATTTACTTATGAGCGTGGAAGTGAACATACCCCGCCGATAAAAATATCTAAAGGTGAAGAAAGTAATTTCGTGTGGAGTGTTTTTTTTACGCTACTTGAAGAAGTTATGGAGATCTTGAAAGAACCTGATATAGATAAACGTGAAGATGACTATTTTAACGAGCTTGAGTATGTTTTCATCGATGATCCGGTAAGCTCTTTAGATGATAACCACCTAATTGAATTAGCTGTTAATTTGGCAAGCCTTATAAAATCAAGTGAGTGTAATATTAAGTTTGTAATTACCACTCACAACCCGCTTTTTTATAATGTGCTATCGAATGAATTTAATAATAAGTGGTGTAAAAACCCCGAAGCTGAGCCGCGTGTTTGGAATTATAAGCCAAACCAATGCCAAAAATATCGTTTAAATAAAAATCTCGAAGAAAGATTTGATTTAATTGAACTTGGTATAAAGACACCTTTTTCTTATCACTTACACTTATTATCAGAGATAAGGAAAGCCATTAGTGATAATCAAGTTAAAAAATATCACTTTAATTTTCTAAGAAATGTTTTAGAAAAAACCGCTACATTCTTAGGACACGATAAATGGGAGAACCTTCTTCCCAAAGTTGCAGATCATTCTTTCGACTCATATGCCAATCGAATTCTACAGTTATCTAGCCATTCTGCACATGCAGGTGAAGAGACTGGCGAAGTTGAGGAAAATGATAAAGTAAAGCTTGAAGAGCTTGTTAATCATATAAGCAGTGAATATGGTTTTTGGCAGCAGGAGGTGGAAGTTGATCAATAAGAATTTGACCATCCAAGATCAAACCTCAGAGTTCTTACTCTACACAGCCCCCAATGGGGATGTGAAAGTTGAAGTATTGCTCAGTGGCGAAACCATTTGGCTCACGCAAAAACGCATTGCGCAGCTGTTTGGCGTGGGTGTACCTGCCATTTCAAAGCACTTGGATAATATTTACGATTCAGGCGAACTACAACGTGAGGCAACTATTTCCATTTTGGAAACAGTTCAACAAGAAGGCAAACGTGAAGTTAAACGCAAACTGGAGTACTACAACCTCGACGCCGTTATCTCTGTTGGGTACCGAGTTAACTCGGCGCAGGCCACCCAATTTCGCATCTGGGCAACAAAGCTGATTAAAGAATACATCATCAAAGGCTTTGCCATGGATGATGAGCGCCTCAAGAATGGCCGCTATTTTGGCAAGGACTACTTCAAGGAGCTATTGGAGCGGGTGCGCTCTATACGCGCTAGCGAGCGGCGCGTTTATCAGCAGATCACTGATATTTTTGCTGAATGTAGCATCGATTATGATCCTAAATCGAAAACCACCCAGCAGTTCTATGCCCACGTTCAGGATAAGTTTCATTTTGCTATTACCGGCCATACCGCAGCAGAGATCATTGCGCTGAAAGCAGATGCCAGCAAGCCCTTGATGGGCATGAGCACTTATAAAAATGCACCGGACGGGCGAGTATTAAAGTCGGATACAATCGTCGCGAAAAACTACCTGAGTGAAAATGAAATAAAACAGCTGGAGCGCGCCGTATCTGCGTTTTTTGATTATATCGAGGGCATCATTGAACGGCGCAATACTTTTACGATGGAGCGCTTTGCTGAGAGTGTCGATAAATTCCTAACATTCACCTGAATCCGTGAGAC
>NZ_DDNS01000017.1:49666-49834 GCF_002341255.1 Psychrobacter sp. UBA2514 | reverse complement strand
CTCAGCAGTCTGCGCCTCAGCCTCATATCGATGCGTGGTTTTTGGATGGCTTTGCGCCTTCTTGCAACAGTACCTTGTGGGCTGACAGTATCTTTACACAGATGCAGCGCCTATCGCGTCCGCATACCACCGCCGCTACTTATAGCTGCGCAGGCATCGTCAAGCGCG
>NZ_DDNS01000017.1:0-49482 GCF_002341255.1 Psychrobacter sp. UBA2514 | reverse complement strand
GCAGGCATCGTCAAGCGCGGGCTCAAGGAACATGGCTTTGCCATCAAAAAGGTAAAAGGTTTTGGTCGAAAGCGAGAAATGCTCACCGCCATCATGACCGATACAAACCATATTGACGTTACTAGTGATAATAAAAGTTGTGATAACGAAAGCCACGATGCGGAGCAGATAACAACAGATAGCACCTTTAATCACACTGCCATCATTGGTGCAGGCGTTTCAGGGTTGCTAACGGCTTGGTCGCTTGCCAATCGCGGCATTGCGGTCACTTTATTAGACAAAACGGCGCCTCTGGCTGGCGCTTCAGGCAACCCTCGAGCATTGCTTGCCCTAAAAATGACGCCAATTCACCACGTTGATGAACATTTGCATACCATCGGTTATCTTTATAGCAGCAGGCTATATCGAGACCTTAATCAGAAAGCCACACAGCTCAATACAGCGCCAGTACTGGAGCCGACTGGAGCGCTTGATTTACTGGTGAAAGCCAATATTGGCACCGAGCAAATCGAAGATTATCCTGATGAGATGGCAACCACCCTACCCCATGAGCAAGCACAGAATATTAGTGGAATAAAAGAGCAAGACTTATCAGAGAACTTATACTTACCACAGTCTGGTTTGGTCAATCCGCAAGCATTGAAAACTATTATATTGACACATCCGCTCATTCGCTTTCAGCAATTAGAAGTGAGTGAGATTAACGAAACTGAACAGCAAGTGTGTATTGAAGGCAGTGATCAAAATCAGGAGACTGTCTCTATTCTTGCTGATCATGTCGTTATTTGCGCCGCCTTTGAGAGTCATCAATTAGATAAGCGCATTTTTGATTGCCGTAAAATTCGTGGTCAACTGTCTTGGTTTCGTCCTAGCCTAGAGCAACTGATAAATTTGCCAAAAATCCCGCTTAAATATAGTGGTTACTGTGCGCCCTTTAACGCAAAAGCAGGGGATGATGAGCTAAATACTGTCACCGCTGGCAAGCCATATCTATTATTAGGCGCAAGTTTTATCCGCAACGATACAGATACGGACTTAAGAGATGAAGAACATCAGATTAGCCGGGACAAGCTCGTTGCTGCCATTCCTGAGATGGAATCTATCGTGCCAGCCGATACTAGCCTGTGGCAAGGGCGCGCTGGCATTCGCACTCAGACACCGGATTATCATCCAATCGTTGGGCAACTAACCAACAGTCAGCGAATTTGGACGATAAGTGCAATGGGTGCAAAAGGTTATGCGTTGGCACCCATCTGCGCTGAAGCGTTAGCGGGTATGATGCTAGGGTCATTTGCGCCACTATCTAATGCAATGCTCGCACGTCTATCGCCCAATCGTACCCGTTTGCAAACACCGCTCACTTAATATCATTTAGGATGATATTCATGTACATCAAAACAACGATTTCGACGATTCATATTATCTTGTGATATCTTTATTTAATGTTCATTCCGACAATGAGATAAGCATCATGAGCTATCATCAAACCACCATTACCCTACCTACTTATGCCCGTGGTATTCATGTCATCACGCCTATCATCGAGGAAGCCATTGCTCAGCTCATACCGTCCAGTGCCAAAGCGGGGCTGGTTCATTTGTTTTTGCAACACACGTCAGCCAGTCTCGCCATTAATGAAAATGCTGACCCAGATGTAAGATTGGACACAGAGGATTGGCTCAATAAAATCGCCCCAGCCGATCAGCAAGAGTACCGTCATACCTTAGAAGGCTCCGATGATCTACCAGCGCATCTCAAAAGCATAATGATAGGTGTCAGTTTAACCATTCCTCTGATAGATGGTGTCTTGGGTTTAGGGATGTGGCAAGGAGTTTACTTATGTGAGCACAGAGACTTGAAGGGTTATGGCGGACAGCGTAAGCTGGTCATTACAATCAATACGTAATACTATATAGTGATGAGATGGCAGGTTGACCCTTGCAAATTGCCACATTGATATAGCGCGCTATTAACGGATAAACCTGACTATGAAAACCTTTTTACCAAAACGGCTCAGCTTTTTGAACGCTAACACTTACTGCCTCAGTGCACCTGCTATTTTTTTGAGTGTGTTTTTGCTGACTGCCTGTCAAGAAACGCCAGAACCCGAAGAATCTGCCGAAACACCATCTGAAACGTCAACACAGACAACGCCAGTAACGACAAATATCAATGTCAATGAAGCGGCGGATGACAGTATAGAGGAGGTACCGAACTTAGCGCAGACTGCTACTGATTCAGAGCGCGATGTGAGCTTGACTGAACTGGAACAAGACCTTGGAGGCACTGTCGCTGCACCAAGTAATACTGCTACATCGCCCAATCCAGAACAGGCCATTAAAGGCGCACAAATCACTGATGTCCGTTACAAAAGTGAAGCAGGCGACACCTTATCGGTCGTTTTTGAAACGTCAGCTGCAGGGTTGCTCAATGCCATCGTCACTCGACCCAACCAGCCAAAAATGACGCTCAGCGCACCAGAAGGACAAGGTAACAACCCCACTTATCGCTCAGCTGACGGTAACGTCCAACTGGTGAGTCATGCAGGTGGCGGCACCATTGATCTTATCCAAAACAATACCGTCACTAGCTTTGATGCAGTCAGTGCTGAAGCAGAAGTCGTCACTGAATAAGTGCTAATTGCATCCTTTTTGAAAGTCTTATTTTAAATAATTAAAAAGCGGCAAACGTTACTATCGTTGCCGCCTTTTTTCACTAATACTGAATGCTCTCCGCTTACTTGCATTCACTCAAATTTCTAATATATAACTTTATTTATCCAAACCCAGTCGATTGACCAAAAAGTCCGACCAACCAGCTTATCGCCGTCCATATCCCCCAACCAACAAATACAATCACGATGAGTCCCAATATGTCAGGGATATGCAAGTACAGCCACGCTACTATAGGATTGCGCCAAAATGCACCAAAGCGGCCTTGCTGCTTGTCTTCTAATGACTGATGTAAAAAAGGCCGATCCATATGCATGGTTTCAGTGATGCCATACTCCTGATGCAAATGCTCGTGTACGATACCCAATGTCTTGCGGCTAGGGCGAATAAAAATATCTAGCAATGTCCCAATGCCGGGCACAATACCGACCACCATATCAATCAGCGCCAGTCTGACCGCAGGTGTCATTTTATCGGCAGGAACACCCAGCTGACGACCCAGTATAAAAGCATAGCTGGTCAGTATCAGTCCTGCGACATCCCCTGCGAGAGGAATGGTAGAGAGCGCCGCATCCGCACCTATGCCTTGCTTGGTAAAAGGCACGCGGACAAGAGAATCCATTGTATTAGCAAACTTTGCCAGTTTACGCTCGGTGGCAATGACTTGCTCGCGTGTCAGTCCCTGCTCAGCAAGTTTTGCCTGATAATCGACGACTGAGCCATTTGTATTAGAGGATTTCTTTGCTTTAAATCTCGGCAACTTCTTAAATTTATCCATTTAGAGTCGTCCATATACAAGCAATTGCAACGAGGGCAAAAACATAGCGTCCTACCCAGATATTGGCTAAGAATGCCTGAAAGCAAGCCTGCGCATTGCGACTGGCACAAGCGCTGTTTTGTTTGGCAAACATCATCGCCACCAATGCCAATCCGAATACGGGTGTCACGCCTAGCGTCGTTGGAGCAAAGTAATGCCACATAGCCGCGCCCATCATCAGCAAAAATAGCATTTGCAGGATTGAGATAATAATCACATCATAGCGGCCAAATAATATCGCCGTTGATTTGACCCCAATCTTGAGATCATCCTCGCGGTCAGCCATTGCGTACTGCGTGTCATAGGCCACCGTCCAGCACATATAAGCAAAGAATAATAGCCAGCACCAAATATCGGGAGCGCCCTGCACCGCCACATAAGACATCGGTATGGCCCAGCCAAACGCCGCCGCCAAAAATACTTGTGGCAGATGGGTATAGCGTTTCATAAAGGGGTAAATAAACGCCAATACAACAGCACCCAGCGACCAATAAAAAACGGCAACGGGTAAGAAAAACAGCAAACTGGCACTGAGTAATACCAGTACCACAAAAGCTGCGATGGCTTCTTTGGCAGACAAGCGGCCATCTGCTAATGGACGTCCTTTGGTGCGAGTCACATGACCATCTACTTTACGATCCGCAAAATCATTAATCGCACAACCAGCGGCGCGCATAAATATCGCACCGAGGGCAAATATTACAAATATCTTGAGCGTTGGCAGACCTGCTGCAACTCCTTGCTGCTGAGCTTGGCCCATGGCAGCTAACAGTACGCCCCATAATGTCGGCCATAGTAGCAGCTCAATACCCACTGGTTTATCAAAACGCGTGAGCTGGATATAGGCTTGTAGTTTGTCTTTGAATGTCATGGCTTCTTATTATCGTCAATAAAGAGTGTTATATGCTTTTTTGCTAGGGCGTGTCGCTATTTTAAAAATGGTGATAAACGTTTGAATTAGGGACACGCCCTAATCGTTAGATTTGTTTCCATAAGTTATTCGCCTCAATTAGAGACAATTCAGGATACTGTTTACGTAACGCTTTAATCGCAGGGATTTTATCTTTATGTGCTGCTTGTTCGCAAAAATGCCAATTGCTCTTGTGGACTGCTCAATTCCTTTAAACATGCTTCAAGCCGAAGAATCCGAGTGCGCAGCATGATATTGACCAACAATAAGCCTGCACCCATGACCCAAATGATTAGCGTTGACATTTCCTGCTCCTGAATACATGTATTCTAAATACTCAAGCTAATGAATGACGTATGTTTATGCTGATACACTTATTTATCACAAACAGTGGCTATGAAATAATCCTCGAAAAACCGATGTCAGGCAAAATACCCATCAAAACGCACGGCTTCATTATGCCAGCTTTCACTAACCGGCTCATCGGCAAGTAATGGCGCAAATTGCGGCCGCTTGACGATCACGCGACCTTGTCCTTGCGCGCTTCGACTCACAATTGCCTTAGCACTATTTAGCAGTTGGCGCTCTTCCTCTAGCGTTGGTGGACGCGCCAATTGATGCAGCGCTTGCATGTGCTTGCCGACTTTGGCACCTTTACCTGTCTTACTGTCTTGGTAGCTATCCTCTGGAAACATGGGATCTAAATACACCACATCGACTGCATTGCCATCATTCGATATATCGTCAGCTTTTAGGCTCGCAAAATAACTCAGTGCATCAGTATTGATAATATGTAGGCGACTCATGAGCTTTTGCCAATTAGGCTGCGCGCTCATACGCTGCTGCTCTGCAAGTAACAGCAACGCCATTAGCGGCTGCTGCTCAAGCATAATGACTTGTGCGCCAGTACTGGCCAATATCAAACTATCATGGCCAAAGCCGGCCGTGGCATCGATAACATGGCTATCTGCGGTAATCTTTGCTGCTTGCAGTAATAGCTCCGACTTACGACCAGCAGTCACCACGCGGCGTTGCAATTTATCCCACTCTGGTGACACGCTCAGTCCATCACTAAGCCACGATAGCTTATCTTTTTCATCAAGCAGCAAAATAAGTTGAGAGGATGTTTGGCTCAGTTGCTGGCGACGTTTTTGTGTTAATTTCTCCGTGGAGAGCTCAGTCTTTAGGACGATTGGTAATTTGTGCTCAGCTATCAATGCCTGTAAGCGCTCAATCTGAGCTTGTTGGTTGTCATTCACATAGAACAATTGGCACTGTACAAGGTCACCTGACTTATTATCTGTGTGATGCAGCACTGTCATAACCATCATCCTTTTTACTTATAACTGCTTACTTTTTACCTATAGCATTACAAGCCATCGTACAAATCTAGCCCGCCATTTGGTAACCAAAGCCCCAAGCCGCAACCAACACGATAACACCCGTGATAATGCGTAACCAAGCAAAAATAGTAAAGTCACGGCGACTCACCCATGCTACAAGCAGGCGAATACAGAGTAGCGCCACGACAAACGACACGATGGTTCCAACACCTAATATCAACCAGTCTTCACGATTGCTCAGTACATCGCCGTGTTTGAGCAGATCTAATAATGCCGCGCCTACAATGACAGGAATACCCAAAAAGAAAGAAAACTCAGCGGAGGCTTTACGCGAGACTCCAAGCCATAGCGACCCAATGATCGTCGATCCTGAGCGTGACGTCCCTGGTATCAGAGCCAAACATTGAAACAGACCAATCATTAGGGCCGTTTTTATACTGACATCTTCTGCTTCTTTTGCAATGATGGTTTTAGGGCGCTTTTCCACATAGAATATGAGCAGACCACCGATGATGAGCATAATGGCAACGACAATAGGATTAAACAAATAAGTTTTGATTTCATCAGCAAAGGTAAAGCCAACAATCATCACAGGAATGGTCGCGACAATGAGACTGAGTCCCAGTTGCCTAGGATTGGTCATGCCTTCTGCTTTACCTGTTATGAGACCCATCAATGCTTGCCACAGTCTGCCCCAATAGTCATATATCACTGCCAAGATAGCACCAAGCTGTACCACGACCACAAACAAATCGACTTTTTCTTTGGTCCAAAATCCCATCACATCGGCTGATAAAATCAAATACCCCGTGCTGGAGATAGGCAAAAACTCTGTGATACCTTCCACGATACCCATGATGACAGCTTGAACGAATAACAGTATATCCACAATGACTTTCCTAAAAACAGGCCGATTGGCTGTCCTATGTTGACGTTGGTTTTATATTGATTAATGCTTAAAAAATACTCAAAAGCTACGCTTTGCCTTGCTCTTTAAGTGTTTTCCAAGCTTGGTTACGTAGATATTTTGGTAGCGCTTGCGCCGCCTCCGTACCACCATCGTTTGCAAACTGAGCAACACCAAGCTGCCCGATGATAACAGCGTCTGGCCAGACGTCTTCATGGCACACTTGCTGATCATGCAATGCTAGTAGTACTGATCCATTCCCCGCGATAGGGAGATTCAGTGCTGTTTGGCTATCATAATCTAATAGCTGCTCAGTGCTATCACTGCCATGAGCCCATACTGGCTGCATGATGCTATAACCTAACTCGTCGTCAACTACCAACTCATACTGTCCGAAATAGACTTGCTGCATACGAGCATCAAGGGCGCTGTATAGGTGTGTCAGCCCGTACTGCTGATACGCAGATTGTGCAATCGCTTGTAGGCTAGAGACACCAACACAAGGCAAGTCATGCGCGACAGACAACGCTTGCACCACTGCCGTGTTGATACGAATACCGCTAAACGCACCCGGTCCGCGATTAAATATTAAAGCCTGTATATCAGCAAGACGTAGCTGCGCCTCAGATAGTGCAGCATCAATCATCGGTAAGATCTGCTGAGTTTGCTGACGCTTGCCTGTTTCGGTATGGTTCGACAGTACCTGTCCGCTCGAATCTAAAATCGCGATCGAACACTGATCGAACACGGTATCCATTGCTAAAAACATCACAACCTCGGCTTTTACTTTTGGCGTTCTAAATGGGTTTGTCAGATTTTAATAATTTTTAATAGTTATTTATTATTTATGTACTATCAAAATTTAGACAGAATGAAACAGCGCCTATCATAGCATTTAGGCTAAATGAATTTTATCAATTTCTACGCTTTTCCACACTTTATTCATCTGTACTTATTCATAGCTAACCATAAAAAACCCTAAAGCTTAGGTAGCTTTAGGGCATATATAAAATACTTTCAGTATGCATCACGATGGCTTAGAAGCGTGTTTTAAACTTCTTGGGTGCTTGGTTTTGCATTTTTTGCATTTCTTGCATCTGCTTTTGCATCTCTTCGGTGCTCGGCATATTGTTCGGATCCAGTCCCATTTGCTTGGCCATTTGTTCTGGATTCACGTTTTTAGTGCCTTGCTGACCGCCGCCAAACAATGGGCCGCCACCGCCTGCGCTACCACCACCCATGAGGCCTTGCATAGACTTCATCATTTTACTGATGCCTTCAGGCTTTGAGATCATTTTCATCATTTTTGCCATTTGCTTGTGCTGCTTGAGCAAACGGTTAACATCTTGAATCTCACGGCCTGAGCCTGCAGCGATACGGCGCTTACGACTTGGATTAATCTTATCAGGGTTTTTGCGCTCAAACGGCGTCATTGAATTAATCAACGCCTCCATCTCACGTACTTTTTCTTCTGGCTTGGCTTCTTCGACGGCTTTTTGCATGTCTGAGCCGCTCATACCTGGCATCTTATCTAAGAAGCCCGCCATACCGCCCATACTTTTCATCTGCTGGAACTGGGTTAATAGATCCTCAAGGTCAAAATCACCGCCTTTTTGCATCTTTTTCGCCATTTTTTCGGCTTTATCACGGTCGATTTTTTGCTCAACCTCTTCGACCAAACTCAGTACGTCGCCCATACCAAGGATACGCTGGGCAATACGCTCAGGGTGGAATAGCTCTAACTCGCCTAGTTTCTCACCGCGGCCCAAGAACTTAATTGGCTTGCCGGTGATAGCGCGTACAGACAGCGCCGCACCGCCTCGTGCATCGCCGTCAGTCTTAGTTAAGATAACACCCGTCAATGGCAACGCATCATTAAAGGCTTTTGCGGTATTGGCGGCATCTTGACCCGTCATTGCATCGACGACGAATAGTGTCTCAGATGGGTTAACCGCCGCCGTTAGCGCCTTAATCTCATCCATCATGGTATCGTCGATATGTAGACGACCTGCCGTATCAATAATAAGGATATCTTGATATTGGATTTTGGCCTCTTCAATCGCACGCTTTGCGATATCGATTGGATTTTCATCCGTGCTTGAGTTCACAAACTTGGCATTTACCTGACCGGCGACTTGCTCAAGCTGTTTGATCGCCGCTGGACGGTAGACGTCGGCCGATACCAGCATGACTTTTTTCTTTTGACGCTCTTGTAGATATTTGGCCAATTTACCAGCTGTGGTCGTTTTACCCGCACCTTGCAAACCTGCTAGCAAATAGACCACAGGCGGTTTGCCTGTCATCTCTAACTGCTGATTGGCACTGCCCATCATTTCGGTCAGCTCGTCGTGTACGATTTTGACAAATGCTTGACCTGGCGCTAGCTCTTTTAGCACTTCAGCACCAAGCGCTTGCTCTTTGACGCGTTTGACGAAATCACGAGTGACAGGCAGTGCTACGTCAGCTTCTAACAATGCCATACGTACTTCACGCAGGGTGTCTTTGATATTGTCTTCAGTCAGTTGTCCAGATCCTACGATATTACGTAGGCTGGACGATAAGCGTTCTGTTAAGGTATCAAACATAAATAACTCTCAATTAAAATGGTTTTCAATTAAATAATACGCAATTAAAATAACTTTCAATAAAATGTTGGCGAATCAAACGATTCAAATGGTTCATCAATACTATTAGGATGGACTATCAAATACTGAGGATGCTCTGATAAAAAATCATATTATCAATACTATAGCATCAACACGGCTCAAAACTTATAGTGGTTTTGCAAAACTTGGCTCTGATATTTATAAGTGACTTACGATATATTTTGCGGATTGATGCTTTGTCAATCATATTTATAAGCAATGAGTAAGATGATGCTCAACTGGCACCCATTTTATGATAAATTGGACGATTATTCTAATCATTCTGATAATACCACTTTAGCGACACATTGAGCGGCAGTTTATGCTCAGTATAAGATGAGGCTTTTTATCTGTGCACCTTGCATTCTTACTTGCTAGCATGGCTTATGTCTTAGTCAGCCTCCATATTGGTTGGGCGCTGATTCAGGACAAACCTATTCATAAAGGCGTCAGTTTGGGGCTTTTATTGGTAGGGATGGCCGCACATGCGACCTTACTTTATCCATATGTAGTGACGCTTTATGGTCTGAATTTCAATTTGTTCAATATCATTAGCCTGACCAGTTTATTCTTCTTATTCTTTTACCTGCTGTTTTGTCTGTACCGCCCTATTCTGAGCCTTGGTATTTTGGCTGCGCCTACTGCACTAATAGGTATAACCGTCGGCTATATTTGCCGCGCACCCTATCAACCGCTTACTGACGTCAGTGTCGGTCTTGAAGCTCATATCCTATTATCGTTAGCGGCCTATTGTGTGCTGTTGATGGCGGCAGTACAAGCGCTATTTTTGCGTCTACAAATTCGCGAGCTCAAGCATCATACCATTCACCGATTTTGGGTCAATAAATTACCCTCATTACAAAGTATGGAGAGTCTATTATTCGATATGCTCTTGGTAGGCTTTGTGCTGCTTAGTATCGCACTGGGCATCGGGTTTATCTATGTCGAAGATTTGATGGCACAGCATATCGTGCACAAAACAGTATTTAGTCTGCTCTCGTGGTTATTATTTGGTACGTTGCTGCTTGGCAATTGGCGCGCAGGATGGCGAGGCAAACGTGCGGCGAATATCACTATTTATGCCTTTATTCTGTTAGCGATTGGCTTTGTGGGTAGTAAGTTTGTTTTGGAAATGCTGATATAAAATATCACATTATAAAAAAGGCGATCAGTAACTGTTGCTACTGACCGCCTTTCTTACTCAATTTTCTACTGATTTTTTAGTTAAAAACTACGGTCTTGTTGCCTGCTACAATCACACGGTTTTGCACATGCCAATTGACAGCACGTGCCAATACATTACGCTCGATATCACGGCCAATAGCGCGCAACTCTGTTACCCCTTGGCGATGGGTCACACGGTGTACGTCTTGCTCAATAATAGGCCCTTGATCCAGCTCAGCAGTCACATAGTGCGCTGTTGCGCCAATCAGCTTGACGCCTTTATCATAAGCCTGACGATAAGGATCTGCACCCACAAACGCAGGCAAGAACGAATGATGGATATTAATCACTTGCATCGGCCAACGCTTCACGAAATCAGCTGACAATATCTGCATATAACGCGCCAACACTAGTAAGTCATTACCTGCCATCAGCTTATGGATTTGCTCCTCCGCTTCTACCTTATTCTCTTTGGTCACGGGCACATGGTGAAAGGTAATGCCAAAGTTTTCGACCGCTTGTTGTAAATCAGGATGGTTACTCACCACGCAAGTAATCTCGCAATCCAGCAAGCCACGCTGGTGTCGCCATAATAAGTCCAATAATGCGTGATCAAACTTTGACACCAAAATACCCACTTTGGTCTTGGTAGCATTGTTATGCAGACGCCAGTCCATGTTATGGCGTTTAGCCACAGTATGTGCAAAGCTGGCTTCAAAGTTCTCAATGATATCGCTCAAGCCTGCCAACGCAAATTCCAAACGCATAAAATATTGACCACCTTCATGAGCTGTTGAATACTGATCTAAGGTGATGATATTCGCGCCATAGCGATGAATAAATTCAGAGACTGCCTGTACGATACCCGCCTGATCTTTGCATTTGATGAGCAATGTCGCTGTATCAGTAAAGCTAGGAATCTGTTTGCTCTGAGAAGCGATGTTTGTTGTACGTGATGATGAAGCCGTTTTGGTGTTGTCTGACATAATACGCCCAATATAAGAAGTGATGACTGTTCGCTGAAAAATTGCTGGCAGCGGAGTAAACCGGTTATTTTAATCTTTTTTGCGATGCTTTGCTGAGCGAGTTGGTTGTTTTTGGTTATTTAGGATAATTTAGTTATTTGAGAATATAACGTAAAAACCCCCAACATAGGGTTGGGGGTTCTATACTTTTAGCTTAATTGACTTTATATAAATCTAATCAGTTTTGTAGAACTGTTTGCAGCTGGAGATGGCGTTACCACTGTTAGTTTAAGTTGATCGTTAGGGCGGCAACCACTGTAGCTAAATGTGTAGCTGACCGCACCATCTGTTACCTTGCCAAAAGTACCATTTCCTACTGGTACACCAGCTCCTAAGTTAACAACATCAGGTACAGTCAAACTACCAGAAACGAGTTCAGCTTCGCATGTTGAACTTGTATCTGCTACTGTCAATGAAGAGTCTGCTGGTAAATTACCACTAGAGGCCGAACCTGTACCGTTTGTACCGATAGATACATTAAACGAAGATGAACCTGCTGTAACAATAGCAACCGTATTTGGCTCAGCATTTGATACTTGAATTCTGCCATCCGCCAAAACGGCTGTAGGAGAGTAACTGGTCTTATCTTCAGCTGCGATGCTAATATTCGTTCCAGATGGCATGCTAACCGTTTGAGCGCCGTTACCGTACATTTTGAAGTCTACTTCAACAGGAGAGTCCAAATCAGTTAATGGGTTTGCTGGCAAAGTTCTTCCCAAACTTGGATATAGAGGACTGTTTGATGCCAAACCTAATACAACCTGATAACGTAAGATAGCATCTAATTTGTCATCACATGTTCCGTCAATATTAGGATAACTGAATGATGAGCTACCGCATTGTAGATTAGAAGCATTTCGGCGATAGATAAATTCACCTAGATTATCATCATACTGGTTATTTTCATTATCATCTCGGAAGAAGTCACCGATATTACGGGTTAGTATATCTCCAGCACTAAACTGGTTATCCCCATCTCTATCTATATAGCTTTTGTCTCCTTCTACATACGCCATAACAGAGATACGATCATCTACAGGACGTGGATTTTGCGTACTAAATTCCACGCTACATTGACCATTAGCAGTTGCACAACTTGGAATAATTCGACCACCTTCGCTAATAAAACTTACGACTGTACCATCAGGTACAGGGTTACCTACTCTATCCACTAGTCTTGCTGTCACAGTAGCAATATCACCATCAACGCCAGCAGCTAATACGTTTTTACTTAGTGAAATACTAAAGCCATTTTGTGTGGCACGTCCGGTCGCTACAGAAACATTTTTAGATAAAGCAAAGACACTACTGTTCGATACTAAAGCGGCCTTTATCTCTACTGGGCCAGGTAAGGCTCCAGGATATAAATTGACTACGACCCTACCTTGAGAATCACTCGTAACTGTCTCAGGGGCTCGATTGCCCAGACTCACGAAACTAAAGTCAGTAGGAGCGAACACCTTACTTATCTGAACTCTTTGGTTAGCGGCAGGTCTACCATTTGAATACACAGTAAATTCTATACTTCCTGAGCGTGACGAACCGCTATTATTGGCACCTAGCTGTACATCATCTGTAGTGGTATATACTATTGAGCTGGCTTCCACACCTTCAATATTAACGGTTACCGTTTGGCTGTTAGAAGGATTACTTACAGGTGCAACTGTAATGGTTTGCTCACCTTCACATAAGTTGCCATTATCATCTATTGCTTGATAAGTTGCAGACACATCACCTTGGTTGCTTGAAACCATACTATTATTGTCAAAAGTGCCACAGCTCGTATCGAACGTAACTGAAATATTGTTTTGATTGGTATTACTAATGACATCTCTTGTCTTCAACGTAATATTTGTACTACCACCTGATTCTAGACTGCTAGAAGATAGAGCAACATTTGTTAATACAACCTCTAAGGTTTGCAAAGAGAAATTATAACCTGGGGTAGTTGCGGTTAGATCCTCATAACTGGCAGTTGCTCTGAGTTGGTAACTACCTGTCGTACTATTATCTAACGGTTTGACAGATATGTTCGCTTCACCGTCCTCATTAGTTAGTATGGCCGCATTACTAGTGCCGAAGATTACATTTTCACCTTCAAAGGTTACCAACGCATTGCTAACTGGTGCACCATCGTTATCGGTTACCACGACTTTTGCATTGGCTCCTGTAGATGTTATAGTACGGGTAATATTGCCATTAGTATCTGTCAGCGCGATAGGTGTGACATTTAGCTCACCCACTTCTTGGCCTCCATTATCAGACCCATTACCCGTACCGGGCTGTTGCGTACCCAAATCAGGCGCCGGTGCAACCGTATCCGTGCCCCCACCACCACAACCCGCTAAGGCCAATGATAAGGTTAGCGCTGTCAGTTGAAACAATTTAGAAGTAGGTAGCAAATGATGTGACATGTTTTGACTCCGCATGAGCAGTAATTTATTCGAGCAAAAAGGCAGAAAACCATTACACAGAATTAAATAAGATTGGTAATGATACTTAGATTTACAGTGATACCGATGTATTAACAGATTGTATTAAATATATAACAGCAACTTTACTGACTTTTGTTATAACTTACAACTAAAAATTAATCTTTACTATTAAACAATCAACAACATAGCACGCTCATTTCAGGGTATAATATCTCTCCTTTAAACCAACAACTATCATAAAAATATTTGAGTATTCGTCTGTTTTATGGTATAAATGTCGGCTTTAAAATTTTCTGAATTGGTCAGCCTGTTATTTGCCTTTAGATAACAGTAAAACCAGCTCAACCTTCATATAGTTTTGTTTGGTGCAAAGCTGCCGCTTGCTGTGTCCATGCCGCATAAACGTGCAACTTGCCCAGACTGGTATGAGAAAAACTCATGCCTCATAGATTAGGAGTTCGCCATGTCTCGAGTTTGCCAAGTGACTGGAAAGCGCCCTATGGTGGGTAATAATGTTTCGCATGCAAACAACAAAACCCGTCGTCGCTTTCTACCAAACCTTCACAACCATCGTTTTTGGGTAGAGTCTGAAAACCGCTTTGTACGTCTACGTGTGTCTACTAAAGGTATGCGCATCATTGACAAACTTGGTATCGATAAAGTGTTAGCGGATCTACGCGCACAAGGTCAAAAAGTTTAAGTTAAAAATAGCAGCTGAGTGATGACTCTCATTATTTAGCTGCTGTTTTGCTACATTAGCTGTGGCAACTTGCTCTTTGAGACACGTACCTATCGTTTGAAGACCCCTCATTTACAGGAAAGCTATCATGAGAGATAAAATTAAATTAGTATCAACAGCTGGTACTGGGTATTACTACACCACTACTAAAAACAAGCGCACTATGCCTGGCAAAATGGAAATCAAAAAGTTTGATCCAAAAGTACGCCAGCACGTGATCTTTAAAGAAGCTAAAATCAAATAATCTTCATTTTATCAATGGTATTATTTGAACAAAAAAAGGGTTTATCAATGGATAAACCCTTTTTTTATGTTTGTATATTTAGCTATCTTCAGCTCACTAATAACTAGATCAACTGTAGTGCGTTGGTTCTTTATCATATACATGCGCATGCCACTTACTCATTTGCTTTTGCATAATGACCTGAATCGCAGCATGAATCATGTGTTGACCAATCACTTGAGTGTCACTACCAAGTAGCTCTTTTAGCTTGTCAGAAAAGTCGATAGTCATCAGCGGCGCTTCATCTTGCTCGGCATCACGCAACAACAATCTACCATCATCTGCTTCCACTAACTCTAAGGTGGTTTCTTTGGCAAACCCTGCAAACTGATCGCTACTTTCGTTGTCTACTTCTATATCATTATCGATATCATATGGCATTAATATGTTCCTTATTATCCCGTTTAGTACTGGTAGAGAAACTAGTGATTGCAAAGCCGTTATTTATTGAAAACAAACGCATTCGGCAAATCTATCATCTTACAGTAACGCGGGTAAATCTGTCTTACTCATACAATGGACGCTTTAACACTAGAATTCAAGGGCTATCACATAAGTCTTCACTATAAAAAACTTGGATGCCTTGCAATAAGGACACATTAGCGCCAATAGCGCAGTTTCGCTAACGTAAATAAGAAAGCAACGAACATCCCAAGGTAATAGACCAGTTTTAGCTCAAGGGTGGGATCGCGGTATTTAAAAGGCAGAGCAACAGTCGCCGTTGCAGTCGGAAGTATCAATAGCATCAGCAGCCAGTTCTCAATCACATTGAGCCAACCCTGTAAATCCGTCCCGTTACGCAGTGAAGCGAGCCCCATCAAAAGACAAGCTATGATTAAGCTGGTAAATAAGCCATTTGGTAAATCTTTTGGATAGATAATTTTGGCAATACTGGCCGGTACAATTCGCATATAAAATTCCAGCCATGCACATAGAACATGGCTTAATGATTAAAAAGTATAAAATAGCACGTCACAATGCAAGCATAAAAAAGCACTATATTTATAGCAAAACCCTTTAACTATAAGTGCCCATCAGCCATAACATCGATACACAAGAAGTCAAATAGCCCAAACTAATGGCATTCCAGCTCTCGATATGCAGTCCTTTAACCTTGTTGACTATACGAGAACCTACCCAAAAAAACAGCGGAATACCTAACATGAACGCAGGCACAATGACCGCAGCATGGCGCAACACTGTTCCGACATCATCACCCACCATCAAACGAAAGCCATAACCTGCCAAGCTCAGTACCAGCGCAAATATAGCCATGCCAATGGTAATACCTTTGGGCACCAAGCTACGTTGTGTCTCACTTTTCGGTGTCTGATCAGTATGTTTCATCGTCTCAGAAGGTTTCAATGAGTTGGTAGAATGTTTGTTGTCCATGATTCACCTTTACATGACTGGCCACTGCGCACAATTGCAAATGATATGGCCTACTTCAATACTGTTTTTTGGTCGCCAACACCGTTTATCGATCATGTCACAATATGCAGATTAGCTATTATTGGCTAAAGCCAACTCTGCGCGCATCTCATCAATAGCCGCTTTATAGTCTTTTTGGTTGAATATCGCAGACCCAGCGACAAACATGTCAGCCCCTGCTTCAGCAATCGCACGAATGTTGCTGGCTTTGACACCGCCATCTACTTCTAATCTGATATCTCGACCACTGGTGATGATACGCTGACGTACCTGACGTATTTTATCTAATGTGTTATCGATAAACGACTGACCGCCAAAACCAGGGTTAACACTCATCAATAAAATTTGATCCACTTTATCCATCACACAATCTAGATGGTGTAATGATGTGGCAGGATTGAGTACCAAACCGCACTCTGCCCCACCATCTTTGATAAGCTGAAGAGAGCGATCAACGTGATGACTGGCTTCTGGATGAAAGGTGATGATACTTGCCCCCGCTTCCAAAAACTGCTCAATCATACTATCGACAGGTGATACCATCAAATGGACATCAATTGGCGCTTCCACACCATAGTCACGCAATGCCTTACAAATCATGCTACCAAACGTCAAATTGGGTACGTAATGGTTGTCCATTACATCAAAATGAATCACATCAGCACCCGACTCTATTACCTTCTCAACTTCTTCGCCCAACCGCGCAAAGTCAGCTGAGAGTATCGATGGGGCAATAAGATAAGGTCTAGCAGGACTGTTCATAATTGGGCTACCTAATTCATGTTTATATAAGATATGGATAGATTAAAAGTAAATTCTAATCGGCTCACATATGCTGCAAGCCTTTGACATATTGATACTAAATATTTAGTTGTTTAGCGCTGCTTGTATTGAGTTTTGCAATAAGCACGGCCAACCTCAAAAGAGCGCTTTGCCTCATGCTTGGTAGCACGATTACTCACGCGCTTGCGCTATAAACGAAAAGATGATGGCTTTAACGTTTGGCGCATAAATTTGATAACCGCAGTCTCATCGAGACCATAGCTATGCTCTATCGCACCGAATGGCGTTCTGTCTTCCCATGCCATCTCTATCACGCGAGATATTTGCGTCTCATCAAGTACTCTCTCACCTGCATCGTTGACGGTTTTTGCGATATACTCTTTTGCTTTCGCTTCGGATACGTGGTCACTATCGACATCATGTTGCTTTTTTGCCAAAGCAGCATCCATATCCGCTTGCATAGTCGTTTTTGTAGCGCTTGTATCTGCTGACTTATTCTTCGAATTAGAAGCTGTCAAGTCTTGATAACCTGCCATAAAAACTACCTTTTAAACATGAATGCAATAGCAAAAAATGTATTACGGTCATCTGAATGACCTCTTAGCTCATCTGAGCCATATGCCAATGATGCTCGATATGATCATTAATCACCGTTTGGATAAAATAATAGCTGTGGTCATGCCCCGCTTGATAGCGTAATGTTAAGGGCTGTTCGGCTTTCGCACAAGCGTCTTGTAGTTTAGAAGTCTGTAGCTGACCTTCTGCTAAGAAATTATCAGCCGCGCCTTGATCAACCAAAATACTGGCATACTGCTGTCCCACTTTTTCGATCATCTGCGCCGCATCGGCTTGTGCCCATAGAGACTTATCATCACCGAAGTACTCTGTATAGGCGGCTTGCCCCCATGCAGACTCACTGGCAGCACACACTGGCGATAATGCCGATACGCTGACAAACTTACTCGGATACTTGAATCCTAGTAATAACGCGCCATGGCCACCCATCGAGTGCCCTGTAATACCAATGCTATCGATAGGAAACTCTGAGCGTAATAAGTCATATAGCTCATCAACGATGTAACTTTGCATATTGAAGTTGTCTGACCACGGTGCTTGAGTGGCATCTACGTAATAACTTGCACCTTGACCAACAAAATAGCGCTCATCATTTGGTACATCGCTGTCTTCACTACTTCTAGGCGAAGTATCAGGTGCGATAAGTATCATACCAAGCTCGCTACATTTTTGTTGAAAATGACCTTTATGCGTCACATTGTCCGCGTTACACGTCAGACCCGATAGATATAATATCGCAGGACAACGTCGTCCAGCCAAGGCCTCATCAGGTAGATAAATACTAAACGTCATAGAGGTTTTGGTAGACGTCGATTCGTGACTATAATAATGCTGCTCACCATTAAAACAGCGATTTACACTTTTTTGGGTAAGCTGTTTATGGTTAGACAAACTATGACTATAAGAATTCTGCATGAGTGATATCCTTTTTATTCAAAAAACCAACGATGGCGTTTAATAAGTGCTCGTTATTTGATACTAGCATTTGCCAGTTACTAGATCATTTCTCATATTTATTCGGCAGCTGCATCTACTTCGCCTACCGATAGATTAGCAGTAGTTTCAGGTAAAGCATTGACGGTCGTAGAAGCAGTATTATTCGTAAGACTTGCAACTGAAGGTCGCGCTTTATCAAACAGCACTTGCTCAAATGCAGGTAAGGCGGTTTCCATCAAACTGCCGATTACCATCTGCGGCTCTGATGGCTCAAACCCCATTGCGCTCTCACGCTCATTGACACGTATACGAGCATCCTTAAAAGCCAACTCAAAACTGGTATTCCCTCTCAAGCTTTCAGCAAAAAATGCTTGACCAAAATACGTCATCTCAGCCGTATTGGTACAACCAAAAGATGCTTTGTCAGCGGCTGATGCCGTTATCACCACTGTGGTCGGAGACGCTAGTTCATCGATGAATGATCCCGAATAACAAGCAGACACCACAATCACACGCCAGCGAATACCCGAGGCGTCCAGTGCTTCACGAAGCCATGCAGCATCTAGATTGTCCATCGCGATTGGCGGATTCGCTAACTGAACGATATCCTCGTTACCATGTGAAGACAACGTCAAAAACAACACATCTTCATCAGCATTCATCTGCTGACCGATCTTCTTTAAGCCGCGTAGGATGCTGGTTTTGGTCGCAATTGGCTCGTCCATCCAACTATACGTATTGTTAATCAAAGACAACGAGTGCCCGCTGGTCCCAAAACGCACATCAAACAGCTCACGTACTTTATTGATCTCAGAACGAAAGACGTTTTGACTAGAGAACCCTGCCACACCCATAAAGTACCAGTCGGTTTTGCCATCGATACTTGGGTCTATACTATTTAATGCTTGCTGTAATAAACGGGGCTGCTCATATAGTGCCGCCTCTTCCAACACAGGCTCTACTGGAATTTGCTTAAAGATAGGCTGATCAGCGACATTGCGCTGCCAGATCGTCAACAATGCCACAGCACCAACTAGGATAATAATTCGCTCCCACCATGGTATGCGCAGGCGACGAGAAAAAATCCATAGCAAAGCAAGCGTCTGCCATAAAAACAATACCAAAAATAGTATGGGTAAAAACGAGTAACTCCACTCAGGTAACCAGCCATAGCTACCAAAAAACTGTACCAAGCTCTGCAATAATGCAGATAAGGTATCAGCAACCAACCAAAGAACGACGGGCACAAAAACCAGTGTCTGATTGCTGGCTCGCCGTGCCAAAATAATACCGCTTAATAAAATAATCATCGGCCAGATCAAATAACTGACCAGCCCCTGCTCATTGAATATACTACCACTTTCAGCCGCCAACCACGAAAATAGGACGTTACTACCAAGTGCCAATAAGGCAAATACAGCAAACTGTATAAAGGTGGGCTTTACCCAAGAAAACGCCCGAGTTGAACCCACCAACATCCACAAAGTTGCGATAATATTGGCAGCGAAATTAAGCGAAAAACGCTGGAGCGATACGGTTTTTAACGACGTAAGTGACAAAGACTTAGACCTCTAGCCAGTCGAGAAAAATAAAATGACCCAATGATAACTATCATGATGTCGTCGCCGCTTGATGTAATCGACTTACGATTTTTTCACGGCTGTAGACATCTATTTATATTGAATTCACGATGGAATGTTTATCGAAGATGACTAGCATTAACCAATAGTTTAGCTCGCTAATCTATCGCGATTGTAACGGATTGTCGGTCAAGAGGATAAGGATGATTTGTAAAATTCATTCAAATATAACCATAAACCTCAATAAAAAAGGAGGCCTTGCAGACAAGACCTCCTTTTACATCAATTACCAGACATTATCTCATCAATAGCTCATTAACGCGTTTTAGATAAGCGGCTGGATCGTCTAACTGACCGCCATCTGCTAACAATGCTTGATCAAAAATCACTTGCGCCAAGTCGTCAAATTGCTCACTGCTCTCAAGCTTTTTAATCAGCGGATGATCTGGATTGACCTCTAGTGTTGGCTTACTCGCTGGTACATCTTGACCCATTTGCTGCAGCATCTGAATCATTTGTGGCGATAACTCACCTTCACCAACAACCAAGCACGCAGGGCTATCAACCAAACGCGTCGAGACTTTGACATCTTTAGCACGCTCACCAAGTGCAGTTTTGAGCTTATCAACGACAGGCTTTAGAGTTTCTTCAGCTTTTTCGGCTTCGGCTTTTTCGGCTTCATCCTGCAAGTCACCCAAATCTACCGCGCCTTTTGCGATGTTTTGTAGCGGTGTCTCATCGAATGAGGTCAAGAAATTCATTGCCCATTCATCGACACGGCTGGTCATCAAAATAACTTCGATACCTTTTTTCTTGAATAGCTCGAGCTGCGGGCTGTTTTTTGCCGCGGCTAAGTTATCAGCCGTTAGATAATAGATCGCTTTTTGCCCTTCTTTCATACGAGCTTTGTAATCTTCAAAACTGGTCTCAAGACCGTCTTGCGTGCTGGTTGCATAACGTAATAGCTTAGCAATACGTTCTTTATTGCCGGCATCTTCGCCCAGACCTTCTTTGATGACATCGCCAAACTCTGCATAGAACTGCGCAAATTTTTCTTGCTTATCGCTGTCTTCGCTATTGGCAAGGCTTGCCAGCAAAGTCAAGATACGGCGCGCGTTACCATCACGGATAGATTTTACATCACGTGACTCTTGTAGTAGCTCGCGGCTCACGTTCAGTGGTAAGTCAGCAGAATCGATCACCCCTTTCACAAAGCGTAAGTACATCGGTAATAGCTGCTCAGCATCATCCATAATAAAGACGCGCTTTACATAAAGCTTTAGACCGTGCTGCTGCTCGCGAGTGTATAGATCCATCGGGGCTTTTTTAGGGATATATAAAAGCTGGGTATACTGTACGCGGCCCTCGACACGGTTGTGCGTCCACGTAAGCGGCGCGTCCATGTCATAAGTGATGTTTTTATAAAAATCGACATACTCATCATCGTCGATTTCAGAGCTTGAGCGTGTCCATAGCGCACTGGCTTTATTGATGGTTTCCCACTCATCAGTGAGCACCATTTCGCCACCAGTAGGCGTGTCATCATTTTCGTCATCGACGACATCTTCTTGCCAGATCTCTTTACGCATTTGAATCGGCAGACTGATATGGTCAGAGTATTTATTGACCAAGCGCTTGATCTTGCTTCGGTCTAGGTAGTTATCTTCGCCCTCGCTATATTCTTCTTTTAGGTGCAAAGTGATCGCGGTACCGCGCGTGTCTTTGGTAATAGGCTCAACCGTAAAGCTACCAGTGCCATCTGATACCCAGCGCACGCCTTTATCAGCAGGCTCACCCGCTTTACGTGATTCAACGCTGATGGTGTCAGCCACGATAAAACCTGAGTAAAAACCAACACCGAATTGACCAATTAATTGTCCGTCTTGTTTTTGTGATTCAGACAATTTATCCAAAAAGGCTTTGGTGCCTGATTTGGCGATGGTACCTAAGTTTTCGATGGCATCGGTTTCATTCATCCCAATACCGTTATCAGTAAAGGTAATAGTTTTGGCGTCTTCATCGACGGCGATACGGATTTTTAATTCGCCATCGTCTTCATAAAGGCTATCATCATTGGTGGCTTCAAAGCGCAGCTTATCGCAAGCATCCGACGCGTTAGAGACGAGCTCACGGACAAAAATATCAGCGTTAGAATATAGTGAATGGGTCACCAAGTGCAGTAGCTGGGCGACTTCTGCTTCAAACGTATGTTTTTTTAATTCTGGATTCAGACCTTCAGCTTGAGTTGCTTCACTCATAAAAACTCCTTTAAATTCTATGAAAGACCTATTATCAGATAACGATATACTCACTAAGACCGCTCTCATAATGTTAGAGACCCTGCCGTATGTGATACCGTTAAACTGTCTATACTAATAGGGTCATTGAGAAAAAATTCAAGCTCAAAAAAAGCCCTATTCAATAAAAAACACCGCGCTTGTTTATCAAGGCGGCGTTCTGGTATCAGTCATTTTTTAGCGCAAGAACAAAAGCTAACCACTATTCTGAATAAACCTCTATTAATAACTCCCAAATAGTCGTCAGTTTTTTGGAAAATTGAGTATATGCTTTCATAGTAACCTCTATGTCGATTGATATCATCTGGTTGGTAATATCGTCTTATTAGCTACTATTAAAACCATTTCTCCAATATTTGTATAATTAATTGATTACAACATATCGTTTCGTTTTCCAAAATTACTAGACAGTTGATTCTTTCTCTTTTAACGTGGCATCGGGCGAATGGTGAGAATCTGTTCGCTACGACCGAACGGCCCGTATATATCGTGCAATACTGCACTGGTCAACCCAATACCATCATCGCCATATTGTTGTACGGCTTCAATACCGAGCCAGCGACCTTTAGGGACACGGTGCATATGGATTTGCAGGTCTGTATTGGGAAACATCCACTCTAACTTAGACAACCCAAGACCCAATCTTGGTACCACGCCATTGGCCGTATCGACCATGCCCAGCAGATGCACCATATCATCAGTGGGTACGCCCTCTACCATCTCGACATCGTTGGTTATCCAAACCATGCCGCGACCTTCTCGGCGATCTGGAGCGGCCACCAAACGCACACTTTCAATAAACCCGCCCGGCCAGCCTTTCATGTCTTCCCAAACGGGCAACTCTTCAGGTTTGTATTTTGCTGGTTGATCTTCAAGTCCGGCAATCTCACTGGTATCTTGCGTCATCAGACGCCACGCTCGAGCAATAATGGCATCACGGCCACGGCTACTCATAACCGCTTCAATCAATTCAATGGTCTTGCCCGGTCGAATACAGCGAGTGGTGACGGTAAAATCGTCCAGCGGTATCAATCCTAAAATGTCAAGGCTGATACGAGCGATACGCATATTGGCTTGCGGCGCATAATTGTTTAATTCAGCCATAAGCAGTCCTGTCGCTGGGGCCATATGCTGTTCGTGCTCATTCCAAGCGCCTTGTGCATGCTTGGTTGGCTGGTAATGCGCCAGACTAACTCCGTCTTCTGGCTGTTCGCGTTTAATAAATTTGTAATAAGCAGTCATAACTATTCTCTATTTCCTATATTTGGCATTTTCACCTGTATTTTTTATTTATGCTTGTATTTTCTATTTATGGGTAAGCTCTTGTTTTCTTAGTATGAGAATACCGCGAGCTTTTTGTATGAAGAACAGTAAGCAAATCATTATGACTGCGAGTACAGCGTAAAGAACGCTTTTTTCTACCATAAACTTCATGATATTCATAAACAGTACAAAGACCACTGCCACCATGACAAGCATATTGAGTCTCAGTTGCTTATTCACTTCAGCGAGCGTGGCTTCTGCCAATACAAATCTGGCTTTTGGTTCTTTCATGCGAGCTTATCCATATAAATGATGATTCATACAAATACGAGGGCGTGTCCTAATTACTTACCAACTTGATTACTTACCAACTTGGGTGACAGGAATCCGCAAGGCTTTCGGCAGACTAAACGTTACGTTTTCTTCAATACCAGATAGCTCACTAGGCAGATCGCCCCCCCAGTCCTGCAACTGTTGTAACACTTCTTGGATCAGCACTTCAGGCGCAGATGCGCCAGCGGTCACGCCGATACTCTGCACACCATCCAACCAACGCTTATCCATCTCACTAGCGTTATCAATTAAATATGCACGGCAATTCATACGCTCTGCTAGCTCGCGCAGACGATTAGAGTTTGAAGAGTTTGGCGAGCCGACGACTAAAACGACTTCGCAACGACTGGCCAAATCTTTTACCGCATCTTGGCGGTTTTGGGTGGCATAACAGATGTCGTCTTTACGGGGACCTTGAATACTAGGGAACTTTTCACGCAGTGCATCGATAACACGAGCCGTATCATCCATCGATAGGGTTGTTTGAGTCACAAAAGCCAAGCGTTCGGCATTTTCCACAGTGAGAGCAGCAACATCAGCTTCGTCTTCCACTAAATGGATTTGCCCACCGTTTTTTGCATTGAATCGACCCATCGTGCCTTCTACTTCTGGATGTCCGGCATGTCCTATCAACACGGCATCCATACCGTCTTGTGCAAATTTTGCCACTTCAATGTGTACTTTAGTGACCAAAGGGCAAGTGGCATCAAATACGGTAATATCACGGCGACCAGCTTCATCTTCGACTGCTTTAGAGACGCCGTGAGCAGAGAAAATCACCACAGACCCATCCGGTACTTCGTGAAGCTCTTCGACGAATACCGCGCCCCGATTTGCCAAATCCGACACCACAAATTTATTATGTACAACTTCATGACGGACATAGATGGGTGGCTCAAAACGTATTAGTGCTTCATTAACAATCGCAATCGCACGGTCCACACCAGCACAAAACCCACGGGGATTGGCAAGATAAATTTGCATAAAAAGGCCTATCGTCGGATAATTTATATCTAAAGCTTATGTATAAAAGCTTTGATTCAAAAGTTGGGGCAAAACCAATGCTCTACTTTAGCATAATTTGATTTTATTGCCCTCAAAAATAGCAGCGCACTCATTGCAATATGTCAGGTGCAAACATCAACATGCTAGCTACATATTGCAAAACCCACTTTATCTCACATAAAAGCAGTTTATAATGACGCAACTACGATGATTTCTATCGCCATACATGATGGCGTTTTTTCTTTTTTCCAGTCTCTACCATTGACTGAATCGTCTTTTAATCTGTTACTAAGACGCATTTTACTAGCACATATTCCATTAGGATAAATTGTATGACAGGTTCATTATTTATTGTTACTGCCGCCTCAGGTACGGGCAAGACCTCACTGGTTAAGCAATTACTTGCTACGACCAACGACTTAACGGTCAGTATCTCACATACGACTCGCACCCCGCGCCCAGGCGAGATTGATGGTCAGCACTATCATTTCACAGATACTGATAGTTTTACCAATGGTATCAATGCGGGTCTATTTTTAGAGCATGCAGAAGTATTTGGTAACTATTATGGCACGTCAGAGAAAAGCGTACGCACCCAACTAGCAGCGGGGATTGACGTTATCTTGGAGATTGACTGGCAAGGGGCGACGCAAATCAGAGAAATCTTTGCCGATGCCATTATGATTTTTATTCTACCACCCAGCATTGCTACATTACGCCAACGTCTCTCAACCCGTGCGCAGGATTCTGCAGAAGTGATAGAGCGCCGTCTAGCTGGCGCGGTCACCGAAATGGCACAATACGTAAATGCTGACTATGTCGTGATCAATGATAATTTTGATGTAGCCTTAGCTGAGCTAAAAGCGATTATCGTGGCGGATAGACAAACCCTTAGCCGTCAGCAGCAGCGTTATCATCGCACGATTAGCAACTTGCTAAATAAGCAAGTAGAAGAGTAAACTAGGCTACAATGCTCGTCAGGTGCTTATCTAACAAGTAGATATAAAAAGCAACTACGCGACTTGGCAAAAAATGCTATAATATTTAGCTATCCCCTTTTATGTATTTGATATTATTTTTATTGAGTGGCGGGCAAGGTCCGTGGCTAATAAAAACAACCGAGGTAGCTATTTATGGCACGAGTAACGATTGAAGATTGTTTGGATAATGTTGATAATCGCTTTGAGCTAATTTTGGCCGCAAGCAAACGCGCCCGTCAATTGGCCAAAGGTATTGCCGAGCCGTTGGTTGATGTCGATAATGACAAGCCTACAGTATTGGCGTTACGTGAAATTGCCGCTGGAAAAATCACCCGCGACATTCTAAATCAACCAGAGCATAACTTTGCAACGAGCTCATTAGATTTAGCATTGTCAGGCGATCATAGCTTCTAAAAAGCTATTTTTGATAAGGTTTGTTTTGCCAAGTCTTTGAAGCTGATAATGGCTTTATAAGATAAACATAACTTTATTGATAACAAAAACCACAGCATAGGCTGTGGTTTTTTGGTTGTAACTGTATTGTATTTGCTGTTTTGATAGCCATTTATCTATCAAAATAGCCCACTGAGTCAAATTTTTTCATCGCCTACTCGCTTATCAGTTGACATTGAATGCGATTTGCGATTAATTAGAGAATGGCCTATCCCTACTTAAGTTTCGTATGGTTGGTCAATATTCAGTCACCATTCACTGCTTACTTCAACCCATAATCAAGTCAGTCAGTCATGGAAAATAGGATCGTCATTTATGAGTCAAACCCTACCCAAACTCAGTCATCATCTCGTCGATGACGCTCAATATAACTTGCTGCGTTCAGTCGGTTATCTCACTGCTGCTGAGCGCCGTGACATTGTTGATGCCTGTGAGTTCGGTGATATTGCGCACATTAAAGACAAGCGTAAATCAGGGGAACCTTATATCACTCACCCTATCGCAGTGGCTGAGATACTGGCGGGCTTTCGCTTAGATCGAGATACCATTATTGCAGCGATTTTGCATGACACGGTCGAAGACACCGACGTGAGTGACGAGCAGCTCGAGCAGCGTTACGGCAAGATAGTGGCTAGGCTGGTCGATGGTGTGACAAAACTAAAATCCTCCTCTCACAATAAGCAGCAAAACAAAGCAGCGACCTTTCACAAAATTTTAACAGCCACACTCGCAGATCCACGGGTACTTATCATTAAGCTTGCGGACCGCCTGCATAATATGTCCACGCTTGATGCCGTGCGCCCTGAAAAACAACGTTCGACAGCACAAGAAACGTTAGATTTTTATGTGCCATTTGCACGCTTGATGGGTCTTAATGATATCGCCGACTATATTGAGGTGCTGTGTTATCGTAACCTTGATTCTGATATGTACAACAAGATATCTGACAAGCTGCTACAACATGGACTTGGGCGTAATTTCCAAAGAGAAGCCATTCATCGTTATCTGAGTATCGTGCTTAATAATTTGGGGCTCAACGGGCTGGTCAAAGTGTTAGACAACCGCGTGGTCATTTACCGTCAGTTTTTCCGCAATCGCGGAGAAATTAACACGCTGCTACGTCACTATGCATTTGAGATTGTCCTCGATAATATCGAAGCTTGTGACAAGTTGGCGTATTATCTTATTAAAAAGTATCAAATTGATGATACGCACATTGCTGATAATATTCGCAGGCCGTTACCAGGTGGCAATCAATCACTCACGCTCATTTATGAGCGCGACAACGATGTCGTAAAAGTGACTATTTTGACCAAGCAAATGCAAAGTGCTGCAAGGCTCGGCGTTATCGGTGCAGAGCACGCCTCTGAAGTCAGTCAATCAGTTATCCAAGCGTCACTGCGTAACATGAAAGACTTGGTCGATGAAGACAACTTAAATGAGAATAGTCCTAACTTTTCGGCAGCGGTCTCGACTATTAATGAGCTGATGGATTATTTGCATTCGAGTAAGATTATTTGTTATAGCCCGCAAGGCCGTGCCTATGAGCTACCACAAGGGGCAACGGCATTAGACTTTGCTTACGCAGTCGGGCCTATGGTTGGTAACGTCGCTGTCGGTGCCAATATCGATGATAAAGCAGCAAAACTCGGTACCGTGGTAAAAAACGGACAGTCCGTTGAAATTGAGATAAACAGTCACTCAGAGCCAAAAGCAGAATGGTTAGGATTTGTAGTGACCAACAAAGCGCGTGAAGAGATATTACGTTGGTTCAAAGACTTATCTACCGCTGACAAGCAGCATCATGGTCGTCAAGCGTTAGATCGTGCCCTTAAAACCTATCAAAAAACGCTCGATGACCTAACAGAGGATGATTGGAAAGATCTGACTGAATGGCGCGGTGTGACTGAAAAAAACGCCCTATTCGAACAAATAAGCTCCGGTACACTACTGCCACAGCTTGTAGTCACTCGTTTGTTTAACGATGAAGTCAGTGACGTACAAGCCAAAGCGCACAACGAAGACATGACACAGCCACAGCAGCTGATCGCCAATGCCTCTGGGGTTGAGCTCGATTTTGCTAACTGCTGTCATCCAATCTATGGTGACCCTATCGTTGGGCACTTATCTCGGCACGGCTTGGTCGTTCATCGACACAAATGCTTTTCGCTTGACGACATTCGTAAAGACAATCCCTATCAGGTGATTCAACTGCGTTGGCGTAGTGATAACGCTGTAAAACAAGGTGAAACAGACGAGCATGATATAAAAAATAGCGGCAAAATACGTTTTCCTGCTTACTTAAAGCTGTCTATTGCGCTTAGCGATGAGCAAATCAGTAAAGTGATTTATCATCTGCGCCAGCTGCATATGGGGGTTGAGACCGTTGACGTGCGTAATAGTGATACTATCATCCATATTATCGTACGCAGTCGCAATCACTTAGCTCAAGGCATTCGTGAGCTGCGTTCATTACTCGGCTTCCCTAACATCATACGGCTATATCAATTATAATAACCCTGCCTGTCTAGCAAACTCTTTGTCTAGTCAGATTTGAACGCATCGCGCTGAGGTTTTGACAACCTCTAAAACAATAATAGGCACTGTTGCTTGTCAGTGAGCAGCAGACCAACGCATAAAATACGAAAAGGACATAATATGACTCGTCAAACGATCCAAACAGATAAAGCTCCCGCAGCTGTAGGCACTTACTCACAAGCCGTAAAAGTTGGCAACACCGTTTATATTTCAGGTCAGCTTGGTTTTGACCCTGAAACCATGGAATTAAGAGAAGGTTTTAAAGCACAGGCTGAGCAAGTGTTCGAAAACATTAAAGCGATCTGTGAAGCGGCTGGTGGTAGTATCAACGACGTGGTTAAATTTAATGTATCTTTGACTGATTTAAGTGACTTTGCGGTTTTAAACGAAGTATTTGTGGCGAACCTAAGCGAGCCATATCCTGCTCGTGCTGCCGTACAAGTCGCAGCCCTACCTAAAGGTGGCGTGGTCGAAATTGAATCTATCTTATATATTGACTAAACTGATAGTAATTTTTTTAGATACTCCTATAACAGTCAATCTATCATAAGCTTAGCATCATGCTAAGCTTATTGGTCTCTGCCTCTTTTTCTTCATTTCACATCAATATTAATCTGATAAGACTGCGAAGCCGTTTATGTTGGTACAAGTTGCGCTGCCCGTACCCCTTTATCGGGTGTTTGACTATAGCTTACCGGCGGATATGCTTGCTTCGCCAGACCGTCTGATGCCGTCAATTGGAAGTCGTGTTGAGGTTTCCTTTGGTCGCCAAACCTTAATTGGTATCGTGATTGCTCATGTTTCTGAAGATGAAAGCAGTGTACCCGTCAATAAAATCAAACCGATTAATAAATGTTTGGACGCTGACCCTATTTTGGATCCCAGCATGCTCAAGCTGGCTTATTGGCTGGCGCGTTACTATCATTATCCACTCGGTGATGTCTTAGCCGTCATCCTGCCAAGCCTTGTCCGCCAAGGTAAGCCAATAGATCTGCTAATTACTCATTGGCGAATATTGCCGCATATCACTGATGATGATTTTCGTGCCAATGCAAAAAAGCAAAAGCAGCAGTTTGACATGCTAAAGCTACATGGTGAGCGCGGTGCTAGTGAAGATGTTTTGCTATTAGAAGGTATGCAGCGAGCATTTTTAAAAACGCTCGAAGACAAAGGTCTAATCGAGCGCTATATCCAAACTAAGCAATCCCCTTCTCCCGTGAAATTGGCAAAAATGCCACTTGATCTCAATGATGAGCAGAAACTTGCCGTTGATGCCATCGTTGCTGCGCATAAATCTGAAATCTATACTGGCTTTTTATTAAATGGTATTACTGGTAGCGGCAAAACTGAAGTCTACTTACAAGCGATGCAGGCGGTACTAGAAGCAGGCCAGCAAGTGCTGATCTTGGTGCCAGAAATTGGTCTCACACCGCAGACACGTGCACGCTTTGCTAGTCGATTTGCCGCTCATATTGTTTTGCTACATTCCGGCTTGACTGATACCCATCGTTTGCAAGGCTGGCAAGACTGCCGCACCGGTCATGCACAAATTATCATCGGTACGCGCTCAGCAGTGCTCTATCCATTTGCAGCATTGGGATTGATAGTCGTTGATGAGGCGCATGATGGCTCGTACAAACAGCAGGATACTCTACGTTATCATGCGGCTGATGTCGCACTCTATCGCGGCCTACAGCACAACATACCAGTCATATTAGGTACGGCAACGCCTTCTCTTGAGCATCTGAAATTGGTCGAAGACGGCAAGCTGATAGAGTATCAACTACTGACTCGTCCCGGCAATGCCAAGCCTGCAACCATGCAACTAATTGATGCGCGCCTGCAAAGCACTCACCAGCAAACGCAACATGATGGTGCTCGCTATGACACGGGGCTGACAGACTCAATGATTGGGGCAATTAAGCAAACGTTAGATGCCGGTGATCAAGTCCTGGTATTTTTGAATCGTCGTGGCTATGCGCCTGTTTTATTGTGTGAGGCTTGCGGTTGGCAGGCAGATTGTCCCCGCTGTGATGCTCATTTGACCGTTCACTATAACAGTCTGGCGCAGCGCAGCGGCTATTCAGGTAGCTCTTATTTAAAATGCCACCATTGCGATTGGCAGGCTTATATTCCTACAGTATGCCCTGATTGTGGCAGTCAAAACCTAGATGCCAAAGGCATGGGTACGACAAGGCTCAGCGAAAATCTGCATGCAATCTTTGCCAATCCCCAAACCAGCAAAGTGACTTATCCAATTATCCAAATCGATCGTGATACCACCAGGCGCAAAGACAGCTGGGAAAATATCTATCAGCAAATCAATCAAGGCGATCCTGCGATATTAGTTGGTACACAAATGGTGGCTAAAGGTCATCACTTTCCTAATGTCACGCTGGTCTGCTTACCCAATGCCGATCGCGGATTTTTATCAGCAGACTTTCGCTCACCTGAGCATACAGCGCAGCTCATGATTCAGGTAGCGGGCCGTGCGGGTCGAGGTGACAAAGCGGGTCGCGTGTTGATCCAGACCCTACAGCCTGACAATGAATTACTGTTAAAGCTGGTCAAAGATGGTTATTTATCGTTTGCCCGCGAGCTATTGCAAGAGCGTAAAATGATGGGCTTACCGCCTCACAGTCATGCCGCACTGATACGCTGTGAGGGCAAGACGCTGGCAGCTACCACACAAGCGCTCAAGGATGCGATTGCTCACTTACCCAGTGCGCACCATCTTGCGGTTCTTGGTCCTATTGATGCCCCAATGAGTAAAAAGAACAGCCGCTATCATGCGCAGCTACTACTCTTAGCCAAAGATCGTGCGCACTTACATCATGTATTGAACCAATGGTGGCAGCCCGTACTTGCCTTACCAAGTGCTAAATACCTCAAGCTTACCTTAGATATCGACCCCGTTGGTTGGTAAGCTCATTCCCTTGCAGGTGTTTTTCACATGACATATTGCTCTATTTACTTCGTCGTTACAGCTTCTCAGGCGTGGCTATGTTAGATTTATAACCACTATCAGGTGGTATGTATCCAAAAACCTCCTGCTACCTGAACCACAATGGATATTGTTTACTAAACCTCGCTATTAGCTGACTTGAGTGTTGTTATGAATCAAAATAATCTTAGCACTGACGAGCACGATCATAATCACCATAGCCATGAGTACAGTCATGACCATGACGACCAGTTAGAATCGTCATCATCGCAAGACACCAAAGGTTATCAGCGCACCTTGCTGTTTAGCTTTATTATTATCACCGGTTATATGTTTATAGAGGCTATTGGCGGCTGGCTTACTGGTAGCTTGGCGCTATTGTCCGACGCAGGTCACATGCTGAGCGATGCGGTTGCTTTAGGCGCGACCTTGATGGCATTCAAAATTGGTGAAAAAGCAGCCACGCATCAAAAAACATTTGGCTATAAGCGTTTTGAGATACTGGTCGCGACCCTGAATGGCGCTACGCTCGTTTTTATCGCCTTGATGATTTTTTATGAAGCGATCAAACGCTTTAACTCTCCACCAGAAATCGCAACCCAAGGTATGCTGATCGTTGCCACTGTCGGTATGCTGGTCAATATTTTAGTTGCATGGCTCATGCACCGCGGCAGTCATGCGGTAGAGGGTGACGGACACGAGCACAGTCATCATAGCGATACTAAAAAAGAGCGTAAAAAACCTGCCAACTTAAATATGCAAAGCGCGTACTTGCATGTGCTTAGCGATTTGATGGGCTCTGTTGCTGCTATTATCGCTGCGCTGTTGATGATGGGGTTTGGCTGGGTATGGGCAGATGCCGTGGCATCCGTGATTGTCGCCATTCTTATATTAGTCAGTGGATACCGTGTCGTACGTGATTCTGTGCATATATTAATGGAAGGCACCCCTGCCAACATATCGCTAGTCAACGTTGAGCAAAAATTACTCGCACACCCTCAAGTACAAAAAGTCCATGACCTACACGTTTGGAGCATTACTAGCGGCCTACACGCCCTATCCTGTCATGTCGTAGTCGATGGAGACATGAGTATTCATGAGTCGAGTAGCCTCATTGCCAATCTTGAACAAAGCCTATCAGCGCTCGGCATTCATCATGCGACTATTCAAGTTGAAAGCTTGTCACATCCACAAAACAGCTCACATAGTGAGGCTCTTGTTTGCGATATTTCGGGACAAGCACCTGCTGGCAACAGTCATATTGGTCATAATCATTAAGAACAAATACCAGTATAGAAACCTGACCAATTATTGGTTATGTTTTATTAAATGATATAAATAAAGCAATATGTGCCAAATAATCCAAGCAGCCACCAACACCCAAAGGCTAATACCAACCACGAGTAACATCATTCTGACCCATATATCGAGACAGCCATTGCAGATATTTGGCAAATAAGCAGGCCCCATATTTGACATCATCAGCAACCAAAACCCAAGTGCGAGTATGACACCGGTACAAATGACGATAAAGGCTATTTTGCCAATCATCTTCAATGAGGCTCGCCACTTAGGACAAGCTGCCAGTTCTGATGAGTAGTTACTCATAACGGTCATTCTCAATAATCTGATTGGCTATAAATCATTGTTGTCTTACATAGTATTAAAAATGAAAACCTATGAGCCAATAAAAGAAGAAGGTTTCACTTAAGTTTGCCTAAAACTTGTTTCTACGATTGTAATAGCGTGTTAAAACTGATGAAAAACCCTATCTCTCGACCATATTTTTGATATAAATTCTGTATACTTAAGACTGACTACCCCTTTTCACGATCTATTGATGATATAACATTATGTCTAGACGTTCCGCACCCTTTGTCGCCCCAGACTATATCGATGATCCTACGTCAAAAGACGGCAAAAAACACGCCAAAGTTTTGCTATCGACGCTGCAAGAGGACATTGCAAACTTTCGTCATGAGCAATTTCCGCCTGATATTTTGCGCCAAATTCGCGATATGCCTATCTATGAAGGCAACTTAGCAGAGGTACAGGCTTATCAGCAACGTTGGCAAAATCTACTTGAGCGCGCCAAGGATTTTTATCCAGCGGCCAATATGCCACCTGATTATCTGCCACTGCCTGCCAGTCTTGAGATACCGCAGTTTATCTACCATGTTCAGCGCCTACATTTAACCAAAACGCGAGCCAAGGAATCTAAAAGCTTTGGCTCAGTTGGGGCACTAACTGATAAATGTGGTGACTATACTGATGATGAAGTCGCTCGCATGACAGCGGTACTGGATAATGATGACGACGCGCGTTTGGTCGCTCATCGTGAGTTTATCGATCTGCGCGCTTATGTGTTTTGCCGCGATAGCAAAGGTGAGATGCTAGAGCCTGAACGGGTACGTTTTTATCGTACTGGCCTTATTGTCCATGCTTTGCCTGATTTTAAGATTGTCGACAGCAGGCAAACACCGCGCAAGCGCCGCAATGACGCTTATAACAATCCGCTTGCAGATAATGGTGTTTGGAAGATTTATCGCAAAAAATAATGTATGTTTATGCTATATTTTTTCGCGAGTCTAATTTTAGTTATACCCGTTTTAAATTGCTTATTTTGTCCTAATTTCTGAGGATTCCAGATGTTCGCTGCCGCCGCCGGCTCACCAAATTTAATGTTACAGGCCACTATCTTTTTGGGAGCAGCGCTGCTCTTTGTTCCCCTTGGTAAACGCTTCGGTATTGCAACGGTCCTAGGCTACCTCATCACAGGGCTTATATTGGGTCCAAGCGGTTTGGATGTGGCGGGTGATGCTGAAAGTCTACTGCACTTTTCAGAGTTTGGCGTGGTCATGCTGCTATTTATCATCGGGCTTGAGCTGCAGCCATCGCGGCTTTGGGCGCTGCGTCGCTCTATATTCGTTCTTGGCGGTCTACAGGTTGGGCTGACTGGTACACTATTGATGGGGCTATTGCACCATTTTTTCGCCTTACAGCTAGATACTGCTTTTATCGTTGGCTTTGGTTTAGCACTCTCCTCGACCGCTTTTGTGCTACAGATATTGACCGAAAAACAGCAACTTTCGAGCACACATGGCCGCGAAGCTTTTACTATCTTACTATTCCAAGATATCGCGGTTATTCCTTTATTAGCAGTCATTCCGTTTTTATCAGGGGTTCGTGAGCAAAGCTACGATTTACTGTACTTTGGGAAAGTATTCGCAGTCTTTGCTGGTCTCATTTTTGCCAGTCGTTATGTGGTTCGACCATTCTTTAAGTTTGTGGCCTCAAGCGGTGCTTCAGAACTACTAACGGCGGTCGCGTTATTTATCGTCATGGGCGTGTCTATTTTGATGGGTCAAATTGGTCTATCAATGGCACTAGGTGCATTTTTGACAGGGGTGTTGTTAGCTGACTCTGAGTATCGTCACGAGTTAGAAGCCAGTATCGAGCCGTTTAAAGGATTGCTATTGGGTCTATTTTTCATGTCAGTCGGTATGCTCACTGACGTCAAACTCATTTTGGCCAAGCCGATATTTATCATTGGCTGTGCCCTCGCTTTAATGTTTATCAAATTTGCAGTGATTGCAGCCATTGCCAAAGTATCTGGCAACCGCTGGCCAACCAGTATCAGATTGGGTGTGACCTTGGCGCAAGGCGGTGAGTTTGCCTTTGTTCTGTTCAGTGTCGCCACCGCCCAAAGTGTCTTACGTCCTGATCTTGCCAATACGCTAAACCTTGTTGTTACGATCTCAATGGCACTGACACCATTAGCCTTTTTGTTGTTAGAAAAAATAGGCGAACCATTATTTGCCAAACGCAAACCAAGTCGAGAATACGACACCATTCCCGATCATGAGCATCAGGTAATTATCGCAGGCTTTGGCCGAGTCGGTCAGATCATTGGTCGTGTGCTTCGTATGCATAATATTGAATTTACAGCCATTGAACGTTCTGCCAACCGAGTAGATTTCGTGCGTAAATTTGGTAACCAAGTCTATTACGGCGATCCAAAAAACCCTGAGATTCTACGAGCTGCCGGTATTCAAAAGGCGCGTGTCTTTATTTTGGCCATTGATGATTTAGAGCGCTCCATCACTACCGCTCAGTATTTACGCAAAAACTATCCTGAGCTGATTGTATTAGCCAGGGCGCGGGATCGTCAGCATTACTACCGCTTACGCGAAGTTGGTGTGCGTCACATTTGGCGTGAGACTTACTTGTCCTCTTTAGACATGTCGCGTGAATCGCTACAGCTACTCGGTATCTCTCCGGAAAAAGCTCGAGAGACAGTAAAAACATTCCGTGATTATGATGATGACTTAATTGAGCGTCAGCAAGCCATTTACGATGATGAAGCCAGCATGATTGAGTCTGCACAATCAGCGATGGCAGAGCTTGAAAGCCTATTTGATGAAGATATCGGCAAAGCACGCAAGATGGATTTGACCGATTTCTACGAAGCCTTAAAGAGCCAAGCGACGCCAGTTGACGAACCACACGATACCGCAACAGACTCTAAACACTAGCAAAAACTAGATAGGTATAGCCCCTAGTCAGATAGACAGTTTTTAGGGGCTTGTTTTTTATTTAGTGAGCTTGTGCAATCCCAGTTATCACTGTCTGGTATATGATAAAAAACCAATGTCTGCTCGTTCAGATAGCGGATTGGAAATGTCACGTTCTGGATCGTAGCAATCACCGCGCAATCCGTCTCTAGCACACCAGCCGCTTGACTATCGACATGCATACGTACCTGTTGCTGCTCGGTACTGAGTGGCAAATCTACAGGACACCGCCCAGTCTGCTGATAAATCAACGCTACTCGGTTTTGGGCATTTTTGGCAATGTCATAAGCAACAAATAGCACCTCATTTTCTTTTGGTTTGGCGATAATAGGTAAAAACTGCACCTTAATGACCAATAATGCAAAGGCGAAAAAACCAAACCCCAATGCTAAGCCAAATAAACTGACGCCGCCTTCTTTTTTCAAATGCGCTTGTTGTGCCGCCTCATCACGTGGATAATCGTTAATCGCATCCGCGATCTCACGTCGCGCCATCCGGTAATAATATGCATCTGTCCAGCGTGCCACCATAGCAGACCAAAACAACCAAATAATCGCAGCAATACCGATCCGCGTCGCCATTTGATAAACGTCTGGCACATAAGACATCGCCACAAACTCAAAGGCAACAAGCACAATGGCGACATTAAGCTGAATAAATGACCATCCTGCCACGCTATACACAATGGCATCCATATAGCGTTTACGGTATAACAGCCAAGGAAACGTCATAAAAAATGCAGCCCAATGCCATTTTGGCGACAGATAGCCTTGCTGATCAAACTGCTCAAAGCGCTTGAGATAATAGCGCTGGGTACGATCACCGATAAACCATTGATCCAGTTGCTTGCGTTTAGCAGGTGTTAATGACTCTTGATAAAACGGTGGCGGTGAATCCGTCTCAATAAATAGCATGGCAATACGCTCTACTGACTCTAAAAAACATCCTTAACGATGACACTATGATAACGCTAAAACCCATATCTAGGATAGAGAAACGACAGAACTGAGCAGCAAACGCGCTAAAATAAGATTGTACGTTCACAGTTGTATGGATTTGACTTATAATGAGTCAACATCACCCACTTAATTAAGCCTTACAAATCCTATGAGTCAACATTCTGATATCAATGACACCATCAACAGCCTTGACACTACTGATGAGCAAACCTCTAATAATACTAGTGCGCCTATCGATACGGATACAAACGCTAGACATGAGATAGAACCTGGCTCTGACAAACATATCCGCATCGTTAATACTTTTATGAAGCGGCGTACGCACATGAACAAAAACGCCGAGCTAGCACTTACCGCGCCAGAGTTTTCTGAGTATCTGGTCAATAACAGTTTCGGCGATGGCGATCTTTCAGGTATTGATGATTTGCGAGCATTGTTCGCTGATAGTCCAAATGGTTCTGACGCACCGCTGACCTTAGAGATTGGTTTTGGTTTGGGTGATTCATTTATCGAGATGGCAGCCGCAGAGCCCGCGCGCAATTTTGTTGGTGTCGAAGTGCATGAGCCAGGTATTGGTAAATGCGCTTATATGGCAGGAACGCAGAACTTGAGCAATGTCAAAATCATCAATGGCGATGCTATTCAATTGCTGAAGCAACTACCAGAAAATCATATTGACCGTATCCAGCTTTACTTCCCTGATCCATGGCAAAAGAAGCGTCATTACAAGCGCCGTTTTGTCAGTCCTGAGCGTATGGTTATCGTTACGCGCAGTCTAAAACAAGGCGGCTGGTTTCATACAGCCACGGATTGGGAGCACTATGCATTTTGGATGGTTGAGGTATTGGATGGTTTTGCTGGATTAACCAACAAAGCAGGCGCAGGCAACTTCACCGACCGTCCTAACTTTCGTCCAATGACCAAATTTGAGCGCCGCGGTCTTGAGCGTGGTCACGGGGTCTGGGATTTGATCTATATCAAAGACTAGCAAACACAATCTTGCTATCGATAATTTTGACAAAGCGGCTATTCTATTTAGCCGCTTTTTTATGCCCGTTTATAAGCTTGCTATCACAGCAATAAATATGCTTGGCGGGTCGTTGGTTGCTTTTATCTCGTCATACTCTTGACTTCAAAGCCCTATAGTATGGTAATACGTGGAAGAATCACAAATTGTAATTATGTGAAACATAGCGCTTAGAGCACAGTTTGTCGACGAAAAATCATCTTCAACGCTTAATACTGGAAGCTTGCAATATATAACCTATACACGCAAGCATAGATACCATAAGGGCTTCAAGAGTTCTCCCCATAAGCTGTGGATAACCCTGTGTATAAGTGACCACTTGACAACCATGTGCCTAGGTAACTTAAAGGTTAAGATAAAATCGTTCATTTTTTGTACAATTTAAAAATCATTTAAAAACAATAACTTATATTAAATATAAAGCCATAAAAAATTATTTTAAATATTTTAAAAAATAATTTAGCCGTTTATAATGTTTCACAACCAGTAAAAATGAGTACATTATTTGCTGTGGACAACTCATAAGTCTATTGACAAACATAGCTGTTATCAAGTTCAAAAACACATTTGAACAGATGGCTATCTTCGTGAATCCTCACTCTTATATCGTACGACATTCAGTGTCGTTTAGCGTCGTCCAAGCCTCAATATCGCGCTTGGATTTTGTTATAATTACTCTATCGAATCAATAGCACTACAGAGATTCAGATAGCTATTAGTCGTTAATATTCGACTCAAAAGCTATTGTAACTGTGATTGATTATGAACTTATTTTTATTTCTCTCGTTATTTAATTTTACTGTATAGTAGAGCGATATCTCGATATTACTACTGATAGCAGTCATATGACAACCTGTGTATTTAAACCAGTTGTCAGAGCGCGAATAGCTATATGATTTATCTTATTAGCGCTGCTCAGTATGCACCAGTTATCACTCTTAGACGTATAAATCTTTTATCTATAGCGCCAAATCAATTATCAAAAAAGGAATCCAGTATGGACGACAATAAAGCCAAAGCCCTCAAAGCGGCATTAGGTCAAATTGAAAAGCAATTTGGTAAAAATACCATCATGCATCTGGGTGATGATTCAGCCATTCTTGATGCCGATGTGGTCTCAACAGGTTCTCTTGGTCTAGATATCGCACTTGGTATTGGTGGATTGCCGAAGGGCCGTATCATCGAGATCTACGGCCCTGAGAGCTCAGGTAAAACCACAATGACCTTGCAAGCAATCGCGGAGTGTCAAAAACAAGGCGGCACCTGTGCATTTATCGATGCTGAGCATGCGCTTGACCCTGTGTATGCACGCAAGCTAGGCGTCAATACCGACGACTTATTACTGTCACAGCCTGATAACGGTGAGCAAGCGCTTGAAATTACTGACATGCTCGTGCGTTCAGGCGCAATCGATATGATCGTTGTTGACTCGGTTGCTGCCTTGACTCCGCGTGCAGAAATTGAAGGCGAGATGGGCGACTCACATATGGGCCTACAAGCGCGTCTGATGAGCCAAGCGCTACGTAAGATTACTGGTAATGCTAAACGCTCTAATTGTATGGTTGTGTTTATTAACCAAATCCGTATGAAAATTGGTGTTATGTTTGGTAGCCCAGAGACTACAACTGGTGGTAATGCCCTTAAATTCTACGCCTCTGTACGTATGGACATTCGCCGCATTGGTGCGGTCAAAAATGGCGATGACATCATCGGTAACCAAACTCGTGTTAAAGTCATCAAGAACAAAATGGCACCGCCGTTCCGCCAAGCTGAGTTTGAGATTACTTATGGCGAAGGTACCAACCACTTGGCCGAAGTGATTGACTTGGGTGTCGAGATTGGTGCCGTTGGCAAGGCAGGTTCTTGGTACAGCTATGGCGATGAAAAAATCGGTCAAGGTAAAGCCAACTCTGTGCTTTTCTTAAAAGAAAACCCTGCTATCGCCAAAGAGATCGAAGATAAAATTCGTGATGAAAAGCTTGGTAAGAAAAAAGATAGCAAAGCGCCTGAAACTGACGATGTAGAACTGGCACCTGACTCTGTACAATAATGGTTCACTAGTAACCATTATCAGTAGCTGCTATAAATAATCATGACTTATTATGAAAATTAAAACATTGGCTGAAATCTTAGCTGAGTCGGAAACCGGCTCAGCTAGTTCTGTTGATAGCAAACGAAAAAAACCTACTAAACACTCCTATCAAAACACATCTAACAAATCAGGTAAATCTAGCAAGCTTTCTAAAGTCCCAGATCAAGTTCATTCAAGCACTAGTGAGCCTACTGTTGACACATCATATTTTGAAGAATCTTCTGCTAAGATAAAAAAAAACTCTAAATCCAAAAAACGTAAAAAACGCTTTCATCCAGCGGCTACCTTTACTGCTGAGCCAAGCGATACACCTGCTTATCAGCCACCTGAAGCACAAACCATCAAAGAGATGCTGGCCGAGGTCAAGAACAGCGTACATAGTGGTGATGCAGAGAATGACATAGCTGAAAACGACAACTATGCTCCCTCGTTTGAGCAATCAGAATGCGGAAGTGAACGTCCATCATTTGATGATAGTGCAGTAGAAAACCAAAACGATAATATACCAGCCGCGCTTAAAGCTTACCTGCGTACCCCAGAGCAAAAACAAGCAGAGATTGATGCTATCAAAGCTGAGAGCCGGCTACGTTGGCTTGCCTTCTATTACTTGTCACGACGCGAATACGGCAAAGCTGAGCTCAAGCAAAAGCTAATCGACAAAGAACAAGACCCAGAAAAAATAGATGCCCTACTTGATGAGTTTGAGGAAAAAGGCTATCAAAGTGACTACCGCACCACTCTTATGCTCATACGTGAGAATATCCGTAAAGGTCGGGGACGCGGGCGTATCAAGCAAGAGTTCTATCGTAAAAAAATCGCGATGCCAGGTAACATCGATGAATTGATTGATATGGCAAATAGCGACTCTGAAGAGTTTAGTGAGTTTGTAGATGATAGCTCAGACAGTCTGGTAGATGGGGTAGATTGGCTAAAACTGGCTGTGGTAGCCCGTACCAAAAAATACGGTGATGACCTACCTACTGAGCAAAAAGACAAAGCCAAACAACTGCGATTTTTGCAGTACCGAGGGTTCAATACAGATATCTGCTTTGCAGCACTCAACTACACAGTGGAAACCTTAGATGAGCGATTTTAAAACTTTAATACTACTATAATAGACATAAAAAAGAGCACGTCGTTAGACGCACTCTAAATTTATGACCCTAAGCTTTTTTAACTCAGTCTGTCACTTTAAAGTACCGAGACGATTAGATAGCTGGCTGATAATTTGATCAATCTCTTCGTTGGCTTCTACTTCATTATCTAAATTACCATTGGGCGTTAGCTGGTTCATTACCTCAGGTAGTAATTCAGCCAAACCTTGACGTACTTCTGTTTCGTTTGCACCCGTACGCGCTGCTACTTGTTGAATCTCACGCTCATCAAACAGCTGATTTATCTCATTTGGGTCCAAGTTCTCGTTGGCCTCATTCGTGCTCATCCAAGAACGTACTTGTTCAGCATGGCCCATACCAGTAATTTTCGATAGTGCACCGCCGATACCGCCATTACGCTTGATCCAGCTCAGCACCATTGGCATAAGGACAGCGATAAGCATCCCCTTACCACCAAAGCCACTACTGTTACGCTGACCCCCTAGTACACTGCCTAAAATATCTCCCAGTCCACCAGCGCCTGAGCTGACGCTACCACGCTGATTACCACCAGCCAGACCACCAATGATATCATCTAAACCAAAACCATTATCTGGATTACGATCGTATTGCTGCGGATTGTAGCCACCTGCTTGATTACCGCTGCCCAATACGCTGCCTAGTATATCGCCCAAGCCACCTGTACGACGTGGATTGATACGTTGATTCACTGGATAGCGTTGAGCATCCTCTGGATTCATCGCACTACGGGCCACTTGGCTCACTAAATTCCCTAATAAACTCATGATCTCTTCCTCTTTTTGTCATATTATTTATCATAAGAACCTACTGCTTAATCCTATAAATACTTGCTTTTCGCTTGTATAAATTTGAGAAATGAGACAGTCGGTTTATGTGCTTTGTTATTGACTTTTAATATAACAAAACTCTTTGGAGACCAAGATAGGTATTTTGTTATGACATGTAGGCATTCGTAAGCCTATAACAGATGAGTAAGACTAAATAGAAACGTGAAGATCAATCAGTATATTTTACCCTGTTTAATCCTTATTAATATTGGCTAAAACACTAAGCGTTCGCCATTCCTCTGGGCTTACTTGATCACAAAATATGGTGATAGATAGAGGGCGCTGATAAGGCTCTACTATGTTGAACTCAAGATTTATCGCCCATTGATAGTAATGTGTAGAGAGTAGCTGTGCTTGCCACAGCTCATCGCCTCGACTTGTCTGAATCAACAACTGCCACTGTTTATCCATACGTTGATCAAGTGGTGGCTGACTCAGATGTCGTAGTGTCAAACGTGTCAGAAATAAATAGCCAACAATGGCTAGCGAGACAGTCAAAACCAGCAAATATTGCCACCATGCCAAAGCCGCAAGCCACGCTAAGACAATCATGATCGCAGTTAAACCCACATAGAGCAGCCAGCGTAGCCGACTGGTAGAATGAATAGCTGTATCAATGCGCAGCGCCGTTGCTAGGGTCATATGGGCGCGCCATGAGAAATCATCAGTATTGTGCCTATCAAATACAGAGCCTCTAAACCAAGTCTTTGGTGTGTCGCCATGTTTTTATTTTATTAACGAGTGCCCATATATCATCCTCTGCTGGACGATTTTGATTGGTAAAATAATCCAATAGATCCGGGTCCTCATGGGTGAGCATTTGGGCAAAGGTCTCTTGCTCAGCAGAATCTGCTGTCAGATACAGCTCTTTGACATAAGGATCGATATAAAAATCTAACTCTTTCAAGCCGCGACGAGCTTGATAAATAATACGGCGCTGCTCATTGGTCGGTTCTGGCTGAGTGATACTGGTCATAAAGATACTCTCTTTCATTTCAATAGTTTTTGATGTGGTATTCAATCATAGTGGAAAATTAGATTGTAGATATTGTATTTATCACGGTGTAGCTTTATCGAGTATTTGTATTAATAATACAATGCTCATGATGGTACGCTGATAATTGACTCCATAGTGCCACTGCTTGCTGCATCATGTCTACATTATGCGTGCGAATGATGCTGGCACCTTGTTGTAGCGCAAATATCCCAGCAGCAGTCCCTACTGCGTCTCGTTCTATCGCTTGAGTGGTCTGTACTGTTTTGACACCACTATTGGTCAATACCTCTGCTAAAAAGCGCTTACGTGAAATACCAAACATCATTGGCAAACCCAATACCTGTAAGCTGTCTAACTGACTTAATAAAGCACAATGATGCTCATAGTTTTTGGCAAAACCAAAACCTGGATCAATAATAATATTTTCCTGCTTAACCCCAAGGCGCGTTACCTCTTTGATACGTGTGGTCAGTTCTGTGCTCACTTCATCAATCACATTATCATACTGTGCCAGACTGTTCATCGTCGTTGGCTCACCGCGCATATGCATCAGCATGACAGGAATATCAAGGCTAGCGGCCAGTTCTGCAGCGCCAGTACGTTTTAACGCCCTGACATCGTTCCAAATATCAGCACCAGCATCAAACGCTGCCTGCGTGACCTCTGGGTTGCTGGTATCAATAGATAACCAAATATCATCTCCACAATGCTGGCGTATAGCTTGTACCACTGGCACAACCCGTTGTAGCTCTTCAGTAGTCGATACAGCATCTGCATTGGGGCGAGTAGATTCACCGCCAATATCAATAATAGTAGCACCGTTATCCATCATCTGCTGACAATGAGCAACGGCATTCTCTACCGCATTAAACCGCCCACCATCCGAGAATGAATCTGGCGTTACATTCAAGATACCCATGATATGCGGCTCAGACAAATTCAAGGTTTTATTACGGCTCGATATTTTATAGTTGGGTAAAGGCTGAAATAATGACATGACCGATCCATCATAAATAAGTTGTATAAAATAGCTCGAGAGTTCGTTATCTGTGCTTATGATACCAGTAAATCTTATGACGTCCTAAGCCCTTAAAAGAATGATGACAATAAAAAGGCCCTTTATGATAAAGGGCCTTTTATTAAACTTCAATCAGAACTGCCTTACATCGCTGGTAATGGTGGCGGTGTAGAAGTAGTCGTCTTAATGTCATTTTTTGACAAATTGACTTCGTTATGTTGATAGACTCTTGGTGGACGCGGTTCTTCACCTGCTAGAATATCTTGCAGTTGGTCACGGTCGATGGTTTCCCAATTCATGAGCGCTTCAACCATTGCATGCATTTTATCTTGATTGGCTTCAATCAATTCGCGAGCGATATCGTACTGCTCTTCTAGCATACGGCGCACTTCTTCATCAACCTTTTGCTGCGTGGCTTCTGAAATCGTACGACCACCACCGCCAAAGTATCCTTGCGAGCTGTCATCATCTTCATACACCATGATACCTAGTGCATCAGACATACCGTACTTGGTTACCATGGCGCGTGCCATTTTGGTTGCACGTTCAAAATCATTTGAAGCACCTGTTGACATCTGATTAATAAAGACTTCTTCAGCAATACGACCACCGAACAAAATCGCAATGTCGCTTAACATCTTAGATTTATACATGCTGGTTTGATCGTGCTCAGGCAGCTGCCAAGTAACACCAAGCGCAAAACCACGAGGCATGATAGTGACCTTATGCACCGGATCTGTACCTGGCAGTAGTTCAGCTACTAGCGCATGACCCGCTTCGTGATACGCGGTCGCACGGCGCTCTTCTTCGCGTATCACCATAGATTTGCGCTCAGGACCCATGTATAGCTTGTCTTTTGCATCTTCAAAATCATTCATGTCGACGCTGTTTTTGTTACGACGCGCGGCAAACAAGGCTGCTTCGTTTACAAGGTTAGCAAGCTGTGCACCACTGAACCCTGGCGTACCACGAGCAAGAGAACCTGCATCGACACTGATGGTGTTCGGCAACTTTCTTAAGTGTACTTTTAAGATTTGCTCACGGCCTTTGATATCTGGCAAGCCCACTTGAACCTGACGGTCAAAACGACCTGGACGCAATAATGCTTTATCAAGCACGTCAGCACGGTTGGTTGCAGCAATAACGATAACACCTTCATTGCCTTCAAAACCATCCATCTCAACCAATAATTGGTTCAATGTCTGCTCACGCTCGTCGTTACCGCCGCCCATGCCAGAGCCACGATGACGACCGACTGCATCAATCTCATCAATAAAGATAATACAAGGGGCGCTCTTTTTCGCTTGCTCAAACATGTCGCGTACACGTGATGCACCAACACCAACAAACATCTCAACAAAATCAGAACCTGAAATTGAGAAGAACGGTACTTTAGCTTCACCAGCAATGGCTCTTGCTAACAATGTCTTACCCGTACCCGGTGGACCTACCATCAAGATACCACGAGGAATCGTTGCACCAAGTTTGGTAAATTTATCCGGATCACGTAAAAAGTCAACCACTTCAACGACTTCTTCTTTGGCTTCTTCACAACCAGCCACGTCTTCGAAGTTCACCTTGATTTGGTCTTCCGTCAGCATTTTGGCTTTTGACTTACCAAAGCTCATTGGGCCGCCGCCTTTACCGCCTGCACCGCCCTGCATATTACGCATAAAGAATAAAAACAGACCAATAATCAGTAAAATTGGGAAACTGGCTATCAGTAGTTGCATCAATACGCTTTGGCGCTTTGGTGCGGTCCCTTGGACTTCGACTTGGTTCTCACGTAGCATTGGCATCAACTGGTCATCTGACACAGCCGGTCTAATGGTCTCAAAAGATGAGCCATTTTTCTTTTCGCCGGTGATCTGTTCGCCGTCAATTTCGACACTGGCTACTTGGTTTTCTGACACAGCGGTCACAAACTCAGAGTAGTTAAGGTTATCTGGCTCAGATGATTGATCAAAGCCGCTAAACACCAGCACTAAAACGCCGATTACCACCAGCCACAATAAGGTATTTTTTACCATGTCGCTCACTAGTTATTCCCATCCCTTACTTATTGGTGTGTTTACTAAACACGTGACGTCTATAAACGTATTGCTCATTTTTAACGAGTATCCCGATAATAAAAAGCTGCTAAATTAAATTTATATGATTTACAGGTAGCATAAAAATTGCTTTTATAAATAATCAGTATGAGATAAACATAGATATACGATCATTGAGCTTGTAAAACGCTTATTATCAGACGACTTTGTCTAAAACGTATGCTAAAAACAAAGGTAATATACCATGATATATGGCGCTAACCTGCATAATTCAAGCAGGTTTCACGATTATTCAGTTAATGAATGTAGCGCTTTTTATACGACCATAATGATAGTTTATGGTGACTGATTAACTCGCTTACAATAGCAGCAACTCATTGATGTTAAAACTATTTAATCGCCACCCAAAACATCTCTTTTGAGCGCGGACGTGACGCACCTGGTTTTATACTACGAATCTTACTAAAATCCTGCTGCATCTGCTTGCGTAATTCTTGTGTGCCTTCGCCCTGAAACACTTTCATAATAAGTGCGCCACCTTTTGGTAAGGTTGATAAAGCAAAGTCCACTGCCAGCTCGCATAAGTACATCATACGCGGCTGATCGATAGCGCTATTCCCCGCCGTATTGGGTGCCATATCAGACAATACCACGTCGACTTGCCTATCGCCTACTTCTGCCATAATGGCGTCAAACACTTCAGCTTCACGAAAATCACCCTGAATAAAGGTAACATTAGGCAAAGCATCCATGGGCAAAATATCAGAGGCAATCAAGATACCGTCGTCACCAACCAACTGTCCCGCTACTTGAGACCAACTGCCAGGCGCACTACCCAAATCTACCACCGTCATGCCTTTTTTAATCAGGTTGGTTTTTTCGTTAATCTCTAATAATTTATAAGCGGCACGGGCACGGTAGCCATCTTTTTGAGCCTTTTGTACATAATGATCGTCAATATGCTCTTTCATCCAAGCACTGCTGCTCTTTGATAGTTTTTTGTTTTCGATACGCGTGGCCAAAATACCTGCTCCTATTGCTTTACTCAATCTAGCTGCTTTAATTGCGCTATCACTTACAAACTGATACTAATCCGTTGCGGATTATTCTAAATACGGTGTTAATCAGATTTTTTATTCATGGTTGGTCGCAAACTGACCAAATTCTATTGGTTAAATGACTGTTTTATAAGGCAGTAGCGTTTATAATGTACCAAACATTCAGTTTAACATTTTCGTCACGTAAAATCGTGCAAAATCCTGCTGATCTCATGCAAGATGGTCACAGATTATCTATAATGCTCCATAACTGTTTTTGACAGTACCATTTTTATTTTTACCAACACCTAGGAATTCTATGCAACTCGATAACGCTACCATCAAACGTCTAAAAGGCATCGGTCACGAGCTAAAGCCTATCGTTATGATCGGCAACAAGGGTATTACCCCAACCATTACCGAAGAGATTGATCGCGCGCTAACAGATCATGAGCTTATCAAAGTAAAACTGCCTGCTGGCACCAAAGAAGAGCGCGACATCGTTGGCGCTGAACTTGCTAAAGCAGCTAATGCGTCTTTGGTCCATTCCATTGGACGTATGGCATTATTGCTACGCCAAAACCCAAATGCCAACCCTAAACTGTCTAACCTAGCACGTCACGCGCAGTAATATGTCATGACAAGCTTTGCTTGAATAACAGTAGGCCGCATCAGCTTAAATAATGACGGTAACTATAAAAGCCGCGATGCATCTTGCTCGCGGCTTTTGTCTTGTCTGCTGGTTTTGGATCTGCTTAGTGTGTCGTATCAGCCTAGGGCATATCCCTATTTAAAAATGGTGATAAACGTTTGAATTCGGGGTGCACCCTAGTTATTCCGTTTAATCTTTTACCATTAATTTTTAAAAGTATTATAGAGTTTGATAAATAATGAACCAATTTTTTAATCTTGTTATAGCCGCCGAGACGCTAGAAAAAGACGCACAGCAACTGGACGTGACGGTAGAAGCATTACAGCGTATTTGTGTCAAGGTGAACGCTAAGATCGTTCGACAGCCAGTATTACAATTACAGTTAACCTATCAAATTACTTTACCCAGTCAAATATTAGCCAATCAATTGGTTTGGCCAACTTGGCAGCAAACCCGAGTAGGATTTGCTGATTATCTGTGGGAAGAGACTTGCCTTGAATGCTTTATCACGGGTGACACTCTAAGTGATGAGGCTGCTACTGAGATTCAAGACGCTGAACCTTACATTGAGATTAATGCCAACCCTGATGGCCGCTATGCACTCTATAATTTTAAAAGCTATCGTCAACCTGCCACATTGCCACCAGCACCTTTATACGAGACTGATGGACACACACGTGCCTCTATTGAGTGGACGGATAATATAAATACACAGGACATAATACAGAAATCGTTGTTTGACAAATCACCAGCAGCGTATTCCATTCATCGCTTCGAGCGAGGCTTTAACGTTCCTCTGGTCGAACTTCCTAATCAAAAATACGCCATTGCAAATACGATTATTGAGCAGATACATCCTTGTGTTATTTTACAGCTCGGTAAGACCGCTTTATATTTTGCCTCTCAGCACGCCTCCCCGCCTGATTTCCATAATCGCCACTATTGGCCAAAATTTGCACTTTGATTTACTTTTATGATCTGCACTCACTTAGATACAGTTATTATTAGATATCATTAGGGCGTATTGAACATTCGCAAATAGGCACTGCTGAT